>JBLIGH010000021.1:0-16768 GCA_047636855.1 Pseudorhodobacter sp. | reverse complement strand
CGGGCTGCAGCCTTGTCGATGGTACCAACCACGACCAGCGCGCAACGGCTTTTGGATCATGTTTTGCCGCATCTTGCAGGCCGTATCGAAGGCTCGGCAGTGCGGGTTCCTGTGGCCAGCGTCTCGCCGGTGGATCTTGCCGTTATGACCGCCCGGCCGGCGACGGTTGCGGCTGTCAATGCGGCGTTTCGCACGGCTGGGGGGGTTATTGGAGCCACCGACCGCGCATTGGTGTCCACTGATCTGCGGGCGCGGCGCGAAAGCATTGTCATGGCCTGCCCAGAAACCCGGATCACCAAAGGCGGGATGCTGCGGGTTTTCGGCTGGTACGATAATGAATGGGGTTTTTCGTGCCGCATGCTCGACATGGCGAAACGGCTAGGAACACTATGATGGATTTGGCCGCAAGACTTGCGACGCTACGCCCCAAGGGCAAACGATTGATGGTGGCAATCGCGGGCGCGCCGGGGTCGGGTAAATCCACTTTGGCAGCAGATTTAGCAAGCCAGTTCGAAGGTGGCGCCGTCGTTCCGATGGATGGGTTTCACCTGGACAATGCCGTGCTTGAGGCCGGCGGGTTGCTGCCTCGCAAGGGTGCCCCCGAAACCTATGATGCGGCAGGTTTCGCTGCCATCATGCACCGTTTGGCCACCGAGGACAGCGTGGCGATACCGCTGTTTGACCGAAGCCGCGACCTTTCTATCGCCGGTGCTGCCGTGATCGAAGCGCACCACCGCATCTTGCTTGTCGAGGGTAATTATCTGCTGTTGGACCGCGCGCCGTGGTCGGATCTTACGCCGCTTTGGGATGTCACGGTCTGGTTGGATGTGCCCCTACCGATGCTGGAAGCGCGGCTGGTGCAGCGCTGGCTGGACCATGGCTTAACGCCCGACGCAGCCAAAGCCCGTGCGCTTTCCAATGATATCCCCAATGCCAGACTGGTTTGCACCGCGTCTCGCGCCCCGGATCTGACGATCCAAAGCGCCTAGGCCGCGATCTTTCACGCAAGCGCTGTCGGAAATCCAACCTGCCCCAAGGCTGCGATCAATGCCTCTGCCGTCGCACCCGTTTCAACCTGCGCCTGCCGCGACACAAGATCGACCGCCACCTTGGCCGCCGGGTCCACCGCCGCAATCGCCGCTTCAACAGCCGCCTTGCAATGGCCGCAACTCATATCGGGAATGTTCAGCATCATCATCTTGCGCCCTTTCACTTTGGCACCCTGATGGACCTTCCCGTCGCTGGAAGGTCAAGTGAAAACGCGCAAAGTGGAAATCAATCGTACAGCCCCTTGACCTTCCAGTAACTGGAAGCCTTATGTCATGTTCAAGGGGGCCCAAAATGACCGCATATACATTCGAAGTCGAAGGCATGACCTGCGCCTCTTGCGTGGGTCGGGTAGAGCGGGTTTTGTCGGCCATTGATGGTGCCGGGGCTGCTGCCGCCAACTTGGCGCGCGGCACCGCAACCGTTGAGGGCGGGCTGGCCCCCGCCATCACCAAGGCGCTTGGCGCTGCTGGGTTCTCGGCCCCCGAAGCCCAATTGGTGCTGGAAATCGAAGGCATGACCTGTGCCTCTTGTGTTGGCCGCGTCGAGCGAGCGCTGGTTGCTTTACCCGGTGTTACGCAGGCGAATGTTAACCTCGCGACGGAAACCGCTCAGGTTCGGTTTTTGGTGGGTAGTCTTGTTGATACGTCAATAATTGCGGCCGTTTCCAAGCTTGGATATGTTGCAAAACCACAAGAATCGGCTCCGTTGCCCGACCGTAAAATCACCGAGGCAAAGGCGTTGCGTCAACAGCTTTTACTGGCCGCAGGGCTGACGTTGCCGGTGTTTATTCTGGAAATGGGCGGGCATCTTTTTGTGCAGTTTCATCACTGGATTGCAGCAACTTTAGGGATGCAAACCAGCTGGCTGATCCAATGCGCCCTGACGACTTTAGTGCTGATCGGCCCGGGTCGGGTGTTTTACACGCGCGGTTACGCCTCGCTGCGCCATGCGGCCCCGGACATGAACGCGCTGGTGATGCTTGGCACTGCAGCAGCCTATGGGTTTTCGCTGATCGCCACTTTCGCACCCAGTTTGCTGCCCTCACCATCACGCGCGGTTTATTACGAAGCCGCCGCCGTTATCGTGACCTTGATTTTGCTGGGGCGCTGGCTCGAGGCGCGTGCCAAAGGCCAAACAGGGGCCGCGATTGCCCGGTTGGTCGGGTTGCAGGCCAAATCGGCACGGGTCGAACGCGACGGCCAGGTCACCGAACTGCCGATCGAAACGATCCGCCCCGGCGACGTCTTGCATCTGCGCCCCGGCGAACGCATCGCCGTTGATGGCGAGGTGCTGACCGGCGCTTCTTATGTCGATGAAAGCATGATCTCGGGCGAGCCGATCCCGGTCGAAAAAGCGCAAGGTGCGATGGTGACCGGCGGCACGGTCAATGGCACCGGCGCGCTGACCTTTCGCGCAACTCGGGTGGGCCATGACACGATGCTGGCGCAGATCATCCGCATGGTGGGCGAGGCGCAGGGCGCGAAACTGCCGGTGCAAGATCTGGTGAACCGCATCACCGCTTGGTTCGTGCCGATGGTTTTGGGCATCGCGGCGCTAACCGTGCTGATCTGGCTGATCTTTGGCCCCGCGCCTGCCCTGACCCATGCGCTGGTGGCGGGCGTTGCCGTGCTGATTATCGCCTGCCCCTGTGCGATGGGTCTGGCCACGCCAACCTCGATCATGGTTGGCACCGGGCGTGCCGCCGAGTTGGGCGTGCTGTTTCGCAAAGGTGCTGCCCTGCAAGAGCTGCAATCAGTGGGGATCGTTGCCTTTGACAAGACCGGCACGTTGACGGCGGGCCACCCCGAACTGACCGATCTGACCTTCGCCCCCGGTTTTGACGAGGCCCCGACCCTTGCGCTGATTGCGGCGGTAGAGGCAAAGTCCGAACACCCGATAGCGCAGGCCATCAGCCGCGCGGCGCAAGCCCGAGGCCTGACCCTGCCTGACGTGGCCACGTTCACCTCTCTCACCGGCTACGGTGTTCAGGCTCAGGTCGGCCGGCACGCGCTTTTGATCGGTGCAGACCGTTTGATGGTGCGCGAAGGCGTCGCCCTTGGTGCCTTGGCACAGGTCGGTGCAGCCCTTGCCGCCAAGGGCCGCAGCCCGCTTTACGCCGCAATCGATGGCAAGGCGGCCGCGGTGATTGGTGTTGCCGACCCGATCAAACCCGGCACCCCCGCCGCGCTGCGCGCTTTGCAGGCCATGGGGTTGCAGGTGGCAATGATCACTGGTGACAATCGCGCCACAGCGGCGATCATCGCCGCAGAACTGGGAATCAAGACAGTGGTGGCAGAGGTACTGCCCGAAGGCAAACTTGCCGCCCTGAATGATCTGCGCAAAGCCGGAGCAAAGCTGGCCTATGTCGGAGACGGTATCAATGATGCGCCGGCGCTTGCCCATGCCGATGTTGGTATCGCCATCGGCTCTGGCACCGATGTGGCGATTGAAAGTGCGGATGTCGTGTTGATGTCGGGCGATTTGCGGGCTGTGGTGTCGGCCTTTCGGGTCAGTGCGGCCACAATGCGCAATATCAGGCAAAACCTGTTTTGGGCTTTCGGCTATAACGTCGCCCTGATCCCGGTCGCGGCCGGCGTGCTTTATCCGATCTGGAGCTTGCAACTGTCGCCGATGCTATCGGCCGGGGCGATGGCGCTGTCGTCGGTTTTCGTGCTTTCAAACGCGTTACGCCTGCGCTGGGTCGCCCCATTTGGGAAGGAATTGCCATGAATATCAAAGACGCCGCTGCGTTTTCGGGCCTGCCCGCCAAAACCATCCGTTATTATGAAGATGTTGGCTTGATCCGCCCGCTGCGCGACAGCAACGGCTACCGCGCCTTTCGCGAAACGGATGTGCACAAGCTCAGCTTTCTGGGCCGCGCCCGCGCGTTGGGGTTCACGATCGAGGACTGCCGCGTCTTGTTGTCGCTTTATGAGGATAAAACCCGCGCCTCGTCCGATGTCAAAAGCATCGCACAGCGGCATCTGGGCCAGATCGCTGAAAAGATCACAGCGTTGCAAAGCATGCATGACACGCTCAGCCATTTGGTCACCTGCTGCCGTGGCAATGACCGCCCAGATTGCCCGATTTTAGCAGACCTTGCCGCAGCGCCAGCGCAAAAATAGCGAGGGCACGCTGCCCCCCATTGGCCAGGCGGCCATTCCCGCTTGGGTTTTTGGACGGTTTAGCCGCGCACGGCCTCGATCATGCGCATGACATTATCAGGGTCAGCATCTGGGGTGATGCCATGGCCCAGATTGAAAATATGTGGGCCATGGGCGAAGGCTTTGACCACGTGGCGCGTCTCGGCGATCAGATCCGCGCCGCCAGTTACCATGTGGCGCGAGGCGAGGTTACCTTGCACACAACCATCTGTTTGCACATGCGCTGCTGCCCATTCCGGGGTGACGGAATTGTCCAAAGCCACACAATCAGCACCGGTCGCACGGGCAAAACCGATGTAGTTTTCCTGAGCTTCGCGCGGGAAAGCAATGATCGGGGTTCCGGGATGGCGGGCTTTCAGGGCAGCGATGATACGCTTTGTCGGGGCCAGCGCGAAATCGGTAAAATCTGCGCCTTTGAGGCTACCAGCCCAGCTGTCGAACAGCTTTACCACCTCGGCCCCGGCGTCGATCTGGGCCGAGAGATATTCGATCGTCCCCGCAGTCAGCACATCGATCAGGGCTGCAAAGGCGGCGCGGTCAGTGTTTTTAAGCAAATGGGCCGGGCCTTGATCTGGCGTGCCGCGCCCGGCAATCATATAGGTCGCCACGGTCCAGGGCGCGCCGGCAAAGCCGATCAGCGTTGTTTCGGGCGGCAAGGCGCGGGTCAGAATCCGCAGGGTTTCATAAATCGGCCCCAGCGTTTCATGGATGTCCGAGACCGGGCGCAATGCCACTACACCCGCCATATCCGTGATGGTTGACAGGCGCGGCCCCTCACCGGTCTCAAACCACAAATCCGCGCCCAATGCCTGAGGCAGCAGCAAGATATCGGCAAAAACGATTGCGGCATCAAAGCCATAGCGACGGATCGGTTGCAGCGTTACTTCGGCGGCAAGATCGGGATTATAGCAGAGTTTCAAAAAATCCCCGGCCTGCGCCCGTGTGGCGCGATATTCAGGCAAATAGCGGCCTGCTTGCCGCATCATCCAGATGGGGGGCGTGGGAAGGGTTTCGCCCGCCAAAGCGCGCAGGATGGTTTTCTGAGTCATTGCCGTCTCCATTCATTGTGCCCTGCCTTCCAAGATGCGGCCCCCTTGTCAATATGATACATCGCCCCGTTGCGGGTTCGGAGTTGTCAGCCGCGGACCCCGACGCTAAAGATCGGTGATGATGAACGCTCTGCCCTCCCCCGCCCACCCGCTTCGTATCGGCACCCGTGGCTCTCCGCTTGCGCTTTGGCAAGCGCATGAGACGCGGCGCTGCCTGATGGTCGCATTCGATCTGCCGGAAGCGGCGTTCAACGTGGTGGTGATCAAGGTCACCGGCGATCAGGTGCAAGACCGCGCGCTAAAGGAAATCGGTGGCAAGGGCCTGTTCACCCGCGAGATAGAAGAAGCGTTGCTGGCGGGCTCTATCGACGTTGCAGTGCATTCGATGAAGGATATGCCGACGCTGCAACCAATCGGGTTGCTGTTGGATTGCTATTTGCCCCGCGAAGATGTGCGTGATGCCTTTGTGTCGCATCAGGTGTTCGGTTTGGCCGATCTGCCACAAGGGGCGGTGGTCGGATCCTCTAGTCTGCGCAGGCGCGCTCAATTGGCGCAGCGACGGCCCGATTTGAAGCTGATTGAATTTCGCGGCAATGTGCAGACCCGAATGAAAAAGCTGGAAGACGGCGTTGCGGTGGCGACATTTCTGGCCATGGCGGGGCTGAACCGATTGGGCCTGGCGCATGTGGCGAAATCGGCGCTGGACCCGTCCGAGATGCTGCCCGCAGTCGCGCAAGGGGCAATTGGTGTTGAGCGTCGCGCAGACGATAGCCGTGCCGCCGCTTTGTTAGAAGCTATTCACGATATTCCAACCGGCCAGCGCCTTGCGGCCGAACGCGCGTTTCTGATGCAGCTTGATGGATCTTGCGAGACACCGATTGCGGGTTTGGCTTTGCTGAACGGGACAGAACTGTGGTTGCGCGGTGAGATTTTGCGCCCAGATGGGTCAGAGGCGTTGGCCGATGACATGCGAGGGCCTATCGCCGATGGCGCCGAGATGGGGCGCGCGTTGGCACAGCGCTTGACGGACCGCGCGCCGAAAGGGTTTTTCGACTGGCGGATTTGATGGGGTTTTGAGCGCCACCACGGGAAAGACAGAAATGCCACCAGGGCGGGTATCGAGCCCACCCCGGCGGCCCTGCCGAGACCTTGCGTCGAACGTATGCCTATTCAGGGCCAAGGAGCCTCCGGCGGGGATATTTTTCAACAGATGAACGGCATCCTTGCGTGACCCTGATCAGGGTCGCAAACTGGGGTCTTGGCCATAGCAGAAAGCCGGGATTTTAATCCGTTTGAGTGAATTTGAGCGCGGCGTCAGGAATGATTTTACCTGGATTCATTCGGTTTTCCGGGTCAAGGGCACGTTTGAGGCTGCGCATCACATCCAGAGCCACCGGGTCCTTGCGTCGTGCCATGGACGCGCGTTTTGACAGGCCAACGCCATGTTCGGCGGAGAAACTGCCATTCAGTTCCTGCACAATATCCTCGACCGCTTCGACGACTGCATCATAGAGCTTCGGGTCGTCGCGTGTCGGGAACACGGTGTAATGCACATTGCCATCGCCAAGATGTGCGACACAAATCTCTTCTGCGCCGGGGTCCAAGGCAGGCAAACGCGCCGTCATGCGGGTCAGGAAGGTTTCAACCTTGTCCAAGGGCAGCGCAATATCCGTGTCAATCGCCGGGCTGCGCGCGAAAGTAATTTCGGCCGCCAGTTCACGGCGTTCCCACATCATGCGGCGCTGCGTTTCGGATTGCGCGATTTCGGCGTCCAGCACCATGCCTTCAACAAGCATCTCGGCCAATACATCTTCGAGCAGCGTCACCACCGGCACCGAGCCATCCGGTCCAGGTGTTGCGTCACGGGGCGCTGTGGCCCCGACTTCCACCAAAATGTTCACTGCTTGGCGCGGGGCAAAGGGTTGGCGAATATCGGGGCGCGCTTCGGCCAATCGCCGCATGTAAGCCTCTGGCATATACTCAAAGGCCTCAACCGCGCCGCCTGTGGCCTCTTGCAACCGGTTCAGCAGGATCAATGCATCGGGCAACGAGCGCGCGGCAAGCATCGCCGTCGCATAGGCACGCGGACGGGGGACAAGCTTCATCACGGCAGCGGTGATAATGCCCAAAGTGCCCTCGGCCCCGATGAAGAGATTGCGCAGATCATAGCCGGAATTATCCTTATGCAACGCGTTCATCAGGTTCAAAACGCGGCCATCGGCCAGAACCACCTCCAACCCTAAGCACAAAGCGCGGGTAGAGCCATAGCGCAGCACATTCGAGCCGCCGGCATTGGTCGACAAAACACCGCCGATCATGGCAGAGCCGCGCGCGCCAAACCAAAGCGGAAAATACAACCCCTCGGCCTCGGCGGCTGTATGAAGCTGGTTCAAAATAACGCCCGCTTCGACGATTGCAATCCGGCCCTGCGGCTGTATTTCGCGTATGCGGTTCAGCCGTTCGACCGAAATCATCAAACCGCCATTGGTCATCGCCCCGCCTACAAGACCGGTGCGGCCAGAGATGGGCACGACAGCTAGGCCGTGCACTGCGGCGATCCGCAGACAGCCCGCAACCTGTTCGGTTGTTCCGGGCCGCACAACGGCCACCGGATCGGCGGTGTATTTGGTGGTCCAATCACCGATATGCCCGGCACGATCATCACCGATCAAAACATGTGCGGCGCCCAGTAAATCGGTCAATTCGGCAATCAGGGTCATTTGCGACTTCCATACAAGTTGTAGGTGTTGGACATGAACATAAAAGGCAAATCAAGCCCTCGCTAATCTGGTGCACCGGAAAAATTACGTTTTAAAAGCCCCCCCAACCACTGCCCTGAAGATCAGCATCGAAAATAAAATGGAACGCTTGCAAAGCGTCCAGTTTTTCTCGAAAAATGACGGCCGCAAAACCGCGTTTTGCGTTACTTTTTGACCCGTTGCAGCAGCTCCAGAACTTTCGGCCCCATCGCCGCTACGATCCGCTTTACCCCTTCGGCATTAGGGTGAATCCCATCGGCTTGCATCAACGCGCGCTGCAAACTGATCTCGCCGGTCTCGGGCATCAAAGGCGCGAAGTAATTTGGCAAAAGCAAGACCTCGTATTGTGCTGCAAGCTCTGGATACAGCGCATCAAACCGTGTTTTGAAATCAGGTCCAAAATTGGTGCCAGCCTGCAAACCCACCAAAAGAACCGGAAGATCGCGCGCCTGCGCCCCCTTCAAAATCGTCTCGATGTTGGCGCGGCTCAGCTTCGGGTCCAGACCGCGCAACATATCGTTGCCCCCCAGATTGACAATCAACGCCCCGACATCACCGGTCAGCGACCATTCCAGACGTGCAGCCCCGCCAGAAGTCGTATCGCCCGAAACACCGGCATTGACCAAGGCAACATCGGCCCCCTGCCCTTGCAACCAGCTTTGCATTTGCGGCACAAACCCATCTTCCACCGGCAATCCGAACCCCTGCGTCAGGCTATCGCCCAAGGCCACAATCGTAACGGGTGACGCAAAACTGATCGAACCTGCACAAATCAGTGCAATCATACTGTTGCGCATCACCCTCAACGCCCCATATCCAAGGGTGAGACAAGACAATAGGGCAGAATTCATGACTGATACCATTCTCGCGCTGCGTGACGCGCGGTTGACACTTGCGGGCAATGCAGGCCCCGTGGACATCCTACGCGGCATTACGCTGGACGTGAAGCGTGGTGAAACCCTTGGGCTTATTGGTCCTTCCGGTTCTGGCAAATCATCGCTCCTGATGCTGATGGGCGGGCTGGAAAGCGCCACCTCCGGCTCTGTTATCGCACTTGGGCATGACCTGACCACGATGGACGAAGATGCTTTGGCCCGGTTTCGTCGTGATAATATGGGGGTGGTGTTCCAATCTTTCCACCTTATTCCCACAATGACCGCGCTGGAAAATGTCGCCGTGCCATTGGAACTGGCAGGCGTGCAGGATGCGTTCGCGCGGGCAGAGGCGGAATTGGCCTCGGTCGGCCTCGGCGCTCGGGTCGATCATTACCCAAGCCAGCTGTCGGGTGGTGAGCAGCAGCGTGTGGCCTTGGCCCGCGCCGCAGCACCGCGCCCGAAAATCCTGCTGGCCGATGAACCCACCGGCAATCTGGATGGCACCAATGGCACCGCGATCATGGACCTGCTTTTTGGCTTGCGCGACCGCCATGATGCCACATTGATCATGGTCACCCATTCGCCTGACCTTGCCGCGCGCTGTTCGCGCGTTATCCAACTTGCCGATGGCCGTATCGACGACGGTGACGCCCCCCTTAAACAGGCCGCAAACGCATGAGCCTCGCGCACGACTTGCAGCTTTCCGCCCGCCTTGCCCGACGCGAACTGCGCGGCGGCCTCAAGGGGTTTCGCATCTTTTTGGCCTGCCTTGCCCTTGGTGTCGCCGCTATCGCCGCTGTTGGCATGGTGCGCGGCGCGATTGAGGCGGGGCTTGCCGATCAGGGGGCCGTGCTTTTGGGCGGCGATGCGCAGATGGAGTTCACCTACCGCACCGCCTCGCCCGAGGAACGGGCCTTCATGGCTGAAATCGCCCTCGAAACCTCTGAAGTTATTGACTTTCGGTCGATGGCCGTGGTCGGCGAAGAGCGCGCGTTGACGCAGATAAAAGCTGTCGACAGCGCCTATCCTTTGGTGGGTGAGGTTGTTCTTGACCCACCGATCCCACTGGCCGAGGCCTTGCAGGGCGATGGCACGCAGCCCGGCGCCGTGATGGACCGCGTCTTGGTCGACCGGCTGGGCCTGAGTGCGGGCGATAGCTTTGTGCTTGGCACCCAAAGCTTCCGTCTGGGGGCTGTGCTGGTGACAGAACCTGACAGCTCTACCGGTGGGTTCGGCCTTGGTCCGCGCACGATGGTGTTGACCGAGGGCCTGAAGGATTCGGGCCTGATCGGCCCCGGCAGTCTGTTTGAAAGCGAATACCGCTTGCTGTTTGCACCAGATGCCGATCTTGACGCGTTGAAAACCAGTGCCGAGGCGGCCTACCGCGATACCGGGCTGCGCTGGTCCGATAGCCGCCAAGCCTCGCCGCGCATCGCGCGTTTTGTCGACCGGATCGGGTCATTTCTTGTGCTGGTTGGCTTGGCCGGGCTGGCCGTTGGCGGGGTCGGCGTCTCTGCCGCTGTGCGCGCCTATCTGGAAGGTAAAACCGCTACCATCGCCACGCTGAAAACCCTTGGGGCCACCGGTCGTATTATTTTTCAGACCTATATGATTCAGATCGGCATCCTGACCCTTGTTGGGGTCACCTTGGGCCTGATCTTGGGTGCGGGCGTGCCGCTGTTGCTGTCGCCCTGGCTGGCTGCGACCCTGCCTTTGCCCGTAACCTTTGCGCTTTACCCCGCACCGCTGCTAGAGGCCGCCTATTACGGCACGGTCACGGCATTTTTGTTCGCGCTCTGGCCCCTCGCACGCAGCCAAACGGTGCGGGCCGCAGCACTATACCGAGGCGGCGAAGGCCGCAAAGGCAGCCCAAGCTGGGCGCATTGGCTGGCCCTTGGCGTGCTGGTCACGATGCTGATCGGCGGCGCAGTAGTGCTGTCTGGGGTTCCGACTTTGGCGATCTGGTCTTCGGTCGGCGTGGTTGCGGCCTTGGTCTTGCTGTGGCTCGCAGCCCTAGGGTTGCGACGTGCCGCGCGCTATGCGGCCCGCACTAAATTGGCCCGCGGCCGCGTTGCCCTGCGCTTGGCGCTTGCCGCCATCGGCGGGCCGCGCGACGAGGCCGCAGCCGTGATCTTGTCGCTGGGCCTTGGTCTTTCGGTGCTGGCAGCCGTTGGCCAAATCGACGCCAATCTGCGCGCCTCGATTGACCGCGATCTGCCCGCTGTCGCGCCGTCCTATTTCTTCATTGATATCCAAAATGACCAGATCGAAGGCTTTTTGAAACGCACGACCGAAGATCCCGCCGTCTCGCGTGTCGATAGCGCGCCGATGCTGCGCGGCATTCTGACCCGGATCAACGGCACCGACGCGCGCGAAGTTGCGGGCGATCATTGGGTGGTGCGCGGCGACCGTGGCGTCAGCTATTCAGCAGCGCCGCCTGACGGCACCAAAATCACAGCAGGCACGTGGTGGAGCGAAGATTACAGCGGCCCGCCGCAAGTTTCGTTTGCGCAAGAAGAGGCGGACGAGATTGGCCTCAAGCTTGGTGACACATTGACCCTCAACATCCTTGGCCGTGATATCGTGGCCGATGTCACCAGCTTTCGCGAGGTTGATTTCTCTAATGCCGGGATGGGCTTTGTAATTTTGCTGAACGCCGGATCTGTCGCGGGCGCGCCGCATACTCATATCGCCACGGTCTATGCCGAGGAACAGGCCGAAGCGGCAATCTTGCGCGATTTAGCAAAGGCATATCCCAATATCACGGCAGTGCGGGTGCGGGACGCGATTGACCGGGTACGCGAAGCGCTGTCGGCCATCGCCACCGCAACCGCTTGGGCCGCTGGCGCCACATTGTTGACCGGCTTTGTCGTGCTGATTGGGGCGGCGGCTGCGGGTGAAGGCGCGCGGGTCTATGAGGCGGCTATTTTGAAAACGCTGGGGGCATCGCGGGCGCGCATCTTGACAAGCTTTGCGCTGCGCGCGGCCCTGACCGGGGCTGCGGCGGGCGCGGTGGCCATCGGCGCTGGTGGGCTTGCGGGCTGGGCTGTGATGCGTTTTGTCATGAAAACCCCTTTCGCGTTTGAACCGGTCTCGGCTGTGGCCATCGTCTTGGGCGGCGTGCTGGCGACGCTACTGGCCGGTCTGGCCTTTGCCTGGCGCCCGCTTTCTGCCCGCCCGGCCCAAGTGCTGCGCGCGCAAGACTAAATCCGACGCGGGCATTGCGGGCAGCGGCTATGTCGCATCCGGGCTGCCATAGGCCTGCAAAACGCGCTATAACGCAGGCCAAGCAATGGAGACCTAGATGCAACCCCGCGTGATCCTTGAGCGGCTGATCGGTTTTGAAACCGTCAGCCATATGACCAACCTGCCGCTGATGCAGTATGTCGCAGATTTGCTGGCCGAAGCGGGGATTGAAAGCCATATGATCCCGGATGCAACGGGCGAAAAGGCCAATCTTTATGCGATCACCGGCCCTGCGGATGTGCCAGGCGTGGTGCTGTCGGGCCATGTCGATGTTGTCCCGGTCGAGGGTCAGGTCTGGACCCGCCCGCCGTTTCAGATGACCCAAGAAGGCAGCCGGCTTTACGGGCGCGGCACCACCGATATGAAAGGCTTTGACGCCTGTGCAATTGTAACGATGCTGCGCGCCGCACAGCGCGAACTGAAAGTGCCGCTGATCCTTGCTTTGTCGCATGATGAAGAGGTCGGCTGTCGCGGTGTCGGCACGATGATCGATGCGATGGCAGGCTGGGCCACCCAACCAAGGCTGTGCCTTGTGGGCGAGCCGACCAGTTTGGACATTGCGATTGGTCATAAGGGCAAGGTTGCGCTGCGCGTCACTTGCACGGGGCGCGGCGGGCATTCCTCGACCGCCCCCCTTTCGCTGAACGCAATCCATCTCGCGATGGAGTTCGGACAGGTGGTGCGGGCGCTGCAAGCCCGCATTGCCACCCAAGGGCCCTTCGATCCTGATTACGATGTGCCTTATACAACGTTGCATCTGGGGACAATTTCGGGCGGCGTTCAGGTCAATATCGTGGCGCATTCTTGCGTCATCGACATGGAGATCCGCAGCCTTGCGGGCCATGATCCGGCACTGTTGATCGCCGAGCTGGAAGCGGCAGCAGCGGCCATCGTGGCACCGTTGCGCGGCGATTTTCCAGAAGCCGCGATCCAGATCGACAGGCTTTGGGATTACCCCGGCCTGGGCACCGCCCCCGATGCCGAGAGTGTGAGTTTTTTCAAAGGCCTGACCGGCAATAACAGCCATGTGAAAGTGCCTTATGGCACCGAAGGCGGCTTGTTCGCAGCACGCCTAGGCCTGCCTACGGTGATCTGTGGCCCTGGGTCGATGGCGCAGGGACATATGCCTGATGAATATCTGGAAATCGACCAGCTTGACCGCTGCGAAGCCATGTTGATGCGCCTTTTGGCGCGGTGCGAGGCTGGATTCTGAACCTCGTTTTACAGTTTCGGATGCCTCTGGCGGGGATATTTTTGCCAAAGCGATGGGCAAAGCTGCGTGATCAGGACCGGGTTTGAGAAACCGTATCTCACGGCCCCTATCCGATGCGGTTCAGATAGGTTAAGCAGGCGAAATGCCGATCACACTCACCTCGCTCACCCAAATCGCAGACCTTGGCTTTGACGACATCATCGATGTGCGCGCACCCGCCGAATATGCCGAAGATCACATTCCCGGTGCAATAAATCTGCCGGTTTTGGATGATGCACAACGGGCAGAGGTTGGCACGATATACAAACAAATCAGCCCGTTTACCGCGCGCAAAACCGGGGCCGCACTGGTCGCGGCCAATGCGGCAAAACATCTGCAAGGCCCGTTGGCTGACAAGCTGGGGGATTGGCGACCGCTGGTCTATTGCTGGCGCGGCGGGCAGCGGTCAGGCTCTTTCGCCTCGATCTTGTCGCAAATCGGGTGGCGGGTCGAGCTGGTTCAGGGCGGCTATAAAACCTGGCGCGGCTTGGTGGTCGAGGCGCTGTACAATAGCCCGTTTCCCGCCCCTGTTGTGTTGCTGGGCGGCAATACCGGGTCCGCCAAAACCGAGCTGTTGCACCTATTGGCCCAGCGCGGGGTGCAGGTGATCGATCTTGAAGGGCTGGCGCATCATCGCGGTTCGCTTTTTGGCGCGATGCCGGGTGGGCAACCTTCGCAAAAGGCCTTCGAGAGTGCTTTGGCAATGGTTATGGCCAAGCTGGACCCGACCCGCCCTGTGGTGATCGAGGCTGAAAGCTCCAAAGTGGGCGATTGCCGCCTGCCCCCGGGCCTGTGGAAAGCGATGCGCGCGGCCCCGCGCCTGACCATCGCCGCCACGGTCACGGCCCGTGCGCAGTATCTAGCCCGCGCCTATAGCGATATGACCAGCGATGTGGCGCGGCTTTGCGCCGTAATCGACAAACTGATGCCGCTTCACTCCAAAGAAACCTTGGTGCAGTGGAAAACCATGGCAGAGGCGGGTGAATTTACCGCACTTGCAGAGGATCTGATGCTGCAACATTACGATCCGCGCTATGAAAAACATCAGGATCGGACAGAGGCTTCTGTCACCGCAATTTCCACCGACAGTCTGGATGATGCCGCATTGGCAAGCCTCGCGGATCGGCTGGTGTTGGCACTGGCGGCATTGTGACGGCGCGCTTCAGCCCCGCGACTTCAGCAACCCTGACAAATACCGGCCATAGCCATTTTTGGCATAGCGCGCGGCGATAACGGCCAGCTGTTCGGCGCTGATCCAGCCTGCGGCAAAGGCGATTTCCTCTGGGCAACCCGTTTGCAAACCCTGCCGCTCTTCCAGCGTGCGCACGAAGTTCCCGGCATCCAGCAAGCTGCCATGCGTCCCGGTATCAAGCCACGCAAAACCGCGCCCCATACGCTGCACATGCAGACTGCCATCGGCCAGATAGCTTTCCAGCAATGTCACGATCTCTAACTCGCCGCGCGCCGAAGGCCGCACCTCGGCTGCCCGATCAGGGGCCGTGCCATCCAGAAAATAAAGCCCCGTCACCGCGTAGTTAGAGGCCGGGTCTTCGGGCTTTTCCACGATCGAAAGCACGCGGTCCTCCGCATCGAACGCCACCACACCGTACCGCTCGGGGTCTGCAACGTGATAGGCAAAGACCGTTCCCCCCGCTTGCTGCGCATCGGCATCGCGCAGCATTTCAGGCAGGCCGTGGCCGAAAAAGATGTTATCGCCCAGAACCATAGCCGACGGCGCGCCTGCCAAAAATGCCCGCGCCAAAAGGTAGGCTTGTGCCAAACCATCGGGCGAGGGCTGCACGATATAGCTAAGGCTCACGCCCCACTGGCTGCCATCGCCCAGCGTCCGGCGAAACTGCGCCTGATCCTCTGGTGTGGTGATAATCGCGATCTCGCGGATACCGCCCAGCATCAGCGCAGACAGCGGGTAATAGATCATCGGCTTGTCATAAACCGGCAGCAATTGCTTAGAGACCGCCGAGGTGATCGGGTATAGGCGCGTGCCAGAGCCGCCCGCCAGAATGATCCCTTTACGCCGCATCATACCCGTTCCTTCGTATTCGCCCTTACGCCTTTCCTAAAGGCTCAGGGGCCACGGCTCAAGCCTTTCTCGTATCGGGGTTTTCAGGCTCAAGCCCCCATGGCCAAAGCCCCGGCAAGCGCCCACATCGTCAACCCGACCCCAATTTCCAGCACCACCCAAGATCGGGGCCGCGCCATGACCGGGGCCAATAGCCGCGCGCCATACCCCAAGGCAAGGAAGAAACTAAACGAGGCCGCAGCAGCACCGATGCCAAACGACAGCCCATGCGGTGCATATTGCGCCGAAACTGCACCGATCAGCACCAGCGTATCCAGATAGACATGGGGGTTGGCCCAGGTCAGCAACAGGCAGGTTATAACGACCCGCCCCAAGGTTGCGGGGGCCGTCGCTGCGGGCATCAATGCAGCCCCACCCTGCCAAGCCGCGCGAAACCGCAAAGCGCCGTAGGCCAGTAGGAACACAACCCCGGCCCAAAGCATAATCGACCCAAACCAAGGCAATCGCGCCGAGACAAGACCAAACCCGGCCACACCCGCCGCAATCAGCAGCGCGTCAGATCCAGCGCAAACCAGCACGACCCATCCCACATGCTCGCGCCGGATGCCTTGCCGCAGCACAAAGGCATTTTGCGCCCCAATCGCCGCAATCAGGCTGATCGAGACGAAATATCCCGCGATCAATGCCTCGATCATAGCGCGCGTGCCGCCTGCACCGTCCGCCCTTCGGCCCAAAGGCCGTAACGCGCTGCCACCCCAACCGGGTTCTTGTTTCGCTGCCGTTCCGTCAAATCCGATATCGCCACAACACCCTCCACAGCGCTTTGTTTTGCTTGACATAGCGGGCTGCATTCACATCAATCAAATTAATCTTTCTATTTTTGATTAAGGCATTCTAATGTTAGACTACACCCAGCTTGCCGCTTTGACCGCGATCCACCGTCGTGGTTCGTTCGAGCTTGCCGCCGCAGCGCTTGGCGTTACGCCTTCGGCGATCTCGCAACGGCTTAAGGCGCTGGAAGAACGAATGGGCACCCGCCTGATCCGACGGGGCCAGCCCTGCCGCGCGACCGATCCCGGCCTGCATCTGGTCCGGCATTTCGAAGATGTCGCCCTGTTGGAAACCGCGTTGCAACACGGCTTGCCCAATCCCGCAGCCGGGCAAACCACCATCCGCATCGCGGTCAATGCCGATAGCCTTGCGACTTGGGTGCTGCCCGCACTGGCGGCAACCGAAGGCATGTTGTTTGATCTGGTGATCGACGATCAGGATCATAGCCAGGATTTGCTGCGCCGGGGCGAGGTTGCCGCGGCCATCACCGGCGCATCGGAC
>JBLIGH010000020.1:0-17328 GCA_047636855.1 Pseudorhodobacter sp. | reverse complement strand
TAGCAGTTGTCGAAACCAGAAGGCTATCTGGGAAGCCTTCTGGTTCTCCTCGGTTCCAATAAGCGTCCCAATAACGTTCCAATAAGGCGATTTGATATTTCACCAAGTCATTGATTTACATCGATAAATCATACGGAAAGGCAGATGTATTTCATCTCCAGATAGTCTTCCATACCGTGATGGCTGCCTTCGCGGCCCAGCCCGGATTGCTTCACCCCGCCGAAGGGGGCGACCTCGGTCGAGATGATACCGGTATTCACACCGACGATACCGTATTCCAAAGCTTCCTGAACCCGCGTGATCCGGCCGATATTTTGTGCGTAGAAATATGCAGCCAGACCAAAGATCGTGTCATTGGCATGGTCGATCGCTTGGTCTTCCGTGTCGAATTTGAACAAAGGGGCCATCGGGCCGAAGGTTTCCTCTTGCGCGACGATCATATCTTGCGTCACGCCAGTGATGATAGTCGGTTCAAAAAACGAGCCGCCAAGCGCATGGCGTTTGCCGCCGGTCAGCAAGGTGCCGCCCTTGGCCAGCGCGTCGGCGATATGTTCCTCGACCTTTAAAACCGCATCCATATTGACCAAGGGGCCAAATTCAACAGTCTCGCTCAGCCCGTCGCCCACACGGGTTTTGGCCAGCGCCGTCGCCAGTTTTTCGGCAAAAGCGTCATAGACCCCGGCCTGCACATAGATCCGGTTTGCACAGACACAGGTCTGGCCATTGTTACGGAACTTAGAGGCCATGGCCCCCACTACCGCCGCATCCAGATCGGCATCATCAAACACAATAAACGGCGCATTGCCGCCCAGCTCCATCGAGCATTTCATCACTTGATCCGCCGCCTGCCGCAGCAAAATGCGCCCGACCTCGGTCGATCCGGTAAAGGTCAGTTTGCGCACTGCGGGGTTTTCGCAGAACTCTTTGCCGATGGCCGAGGAATGCGTCGAGGTGATCACGCTGAAAATGCCCTTGGGCAAGCCTGCACGATCGGCCAGCACGGCCAGTGCCAGCGCGGATAGCGGCGTTTCTGCTGCGGGGCGCGCAACAAAGCCACAGCCCGCCGCCAGAGCAGGGCCGCATTTGCGGGTGATCATCGCATTGGGAAAGTTCCACGGCGTGATCGATCCGACAACCCCGATGGGTTGTTTCAGCACGGTGATGCGCTTGTCACGCATATGACCGGGGATGGTTTCGCCGTAAACCCGCTTGGCCTCTTCGGCAAACCACTCGACGAATGACGCACCGTAAGCAACCTCGCCCTTGGCCTCGGCCAGCGGTTTGCCCATTTCTGCGGTCAAAATAGCGCCAAGATCGTCTTGGTTCGCCATCATCAGGTTGTACCAGCCGCGCAGCAGATTGGCGCGCTCTTTCGCCGGGCGCGCGGCCCAATCCTTCATGGCGGCAGCGGCGGCGGCAATGGCGCGGGCCGTTTCGGCCCGGCCCAGATTTGGCACATGGCAAATCACATCGCCGCGCGCTGGGTTCGTTACCGCAAAGCTGCTGCCATCATCAGCGTCGATCCATTCGCCCGCGACATAGGCTTGGGTCGCCAACAAGCTTGGATCTTTCAGCATCGCGCGCAGATCGGTTGCAGTATCAAGCATCAGAGGTCTCCCATTCAGGTTTGAACTATGCAAAGCATGGGGCACGCGCGTTGTCCACTCCTTGCGCGGAACTGGAGATATCGATGGATATGGATCTGGCCTATTCCAATAGGGACTTTATTGCTGGCGCCGAGGCTTATCCTGCACGCTGGCAAGCGAAAGCTGCGGCTTTTCGCACAGCTCTGGGCGTGCGGGCGCAATGTGGTCAGATTTACGGCCCCGGTGCGCGGCAGCACTTCGATCTGTTTTTGCCGGAAGGCCCGGCGCAGGGCTGCCTGACCTTTGTGCATGGGGGGTACTGGCTGGCCTTCGGGTGCTGCGATTGGTCGCATCTGGCGGCAGGCGCGTTGGCGCGTGGCTGGGCTTGCGCGATGCCCTCTTATACCCTCGCCCCCGAGGCGCGCATTCGCGATATGACACAAGAAATCGCAGCCGCTTTGGCCTGTATCGCGGCGCAAACCCAAGGCCCGATGGTGGTTACCGGCCATTCCGCGGGGGGGCATCTAAGCGCACGGATGGGGTGCGCCGACCAGCCCGATTTGCGGATCAAACGCGTGGTACCAATTTCACCGCTAACCGATCTCGCACCTATCGCGGCCACGAAGATGCAAGAAAAACTGCGGTTGGACGAAGACGAAATTGCAACCGAAAGCCCCGCGCGCCTGGCCCTGCGCCCCGGTTGCGAGGCGCATGTCTGGGTGGGTGGCCAAGAACGCCCTGCGTTTTTATGGCAAGCGCGCTTGTTGTCAGAGGCTTGGGGCTGCGGCTGGACCGTCGACCCCGGCAAACATCATTTCGATGTCATCGACGCATTGGAAAACCCGGACAGCCCCTTGATGACAACATTGCTTCAAGGGCTCTGAGCCACCATTCATCTGTTCAAAAATATCCTCGCCGAAGGCAACGGGCGTCAGCCCGCCCCCTTCACCCGCATCACGGGGCGCAGCACCAACCAACCCAGAACATAGGTTGCCAAAAGCACTGCACCCGTGCCTGCGACGAACAAAATGAAAGCGGCAAGCAGGGCAGATAAGCTCGCCAGCATTGGCAAAAGGCTTAAAACTTGCGCGGGCAGTGCCCCCGTTGCAATTACCGATCCCAATGTCGAGGCCAACAGCGCAAGAATGGCTAGCGCGGCAAAGACCAACAACAGTCGCGATCTGTTTGCCGGACCACCGGTGGCCCGCAAACCCCGGCGCAAAGCCGCAAATTGCCGCCCGAAATCGGCTTGGACGGCCAGAACCGCCGGCACCAAGACCAGCACCAGCACCATGCCAAAAGCCAGGCCATATACCAGCGTGATCACTGTTGGGCGCAGGAATGCCGCCTGGCTCGATCGCTCATAAAGCAATGGCGCAAGCCCCAGAACCGTGGTTGCAGTGGTCAACATTACCGGTCGCAATCGGTCGGCCACCGCATCGATAATCGCCGGGTAAAGCCCGCGTTTTTGGGAATATTGGTCGATGGTCGAAACCAAAACGATACTGTCATTGATGATGATCCCGGTCATGCCGATCATCCCGACAATAGAAAACATCGAAAGCGGTACGCCCCAAAGATCATGGCCATAAATCGCGCCGATCAGCCCAAAGGGGATTACAACCATCACCACGACGGGGCGACTCCAGCTGGCAAAGACCCAAGCCAGCACCATGTAAATTCCCAACAGGCAAAATATCAGCCCAAGCTGTGCATCGCCCAGAAAGTCGCGTTGCTGCTCTGCCAGACCGGATTGCCGGCTGGTCACGCCAAAGCGTTGCTCGATTTCGGGCAGGATCTCGGCGCTCAAAACCTGCTGGATTTCAGCGGCCCGCGCCACATCATCCTCTGCCAGATCGCCGGAGACGGTCACCAAACGCAGGCCGTTTTCCCGCCGGATCGTGGAAAATCCGGACCGCCGCTCGACGGTTACGATATCGGCCAGCGGCACGTAAAAGCCGGCCGGTGACCGCAACTGCAAACTTTCCAGAAAATCGGCCGTCAACTCATGTGCGGGCACTTCAATCTGTATCGTCGCAGTCCGCAGCCCATCGGGATAGGTGGCGGCCTCGACCCCGTTCAGCCGATCACGCAGGCTGCGGCCAAGGGCGTCAATCTCAAAGCCCAAAGCCTGACCTTGTGGCGTCAACGATAGGATCAATTCTTCTTTGTCATAGGCCAGATTATCTTCCAACGCCGAGACTTCCGGATAAATCATCAAGGCGGTCTTCAGGGCCTCGGCTGCGGCTTTCAACACCACGGCTTCTGCGCCGAAAAGCTCGACCGACAGGGCATCGCCGCCCGGGCCGAACCGGCCGCCGCGAAAGCTGATTTCTTCCATCTTCGGATGCGCGCGAACCTCGTCTTGTAAATCCGAAACATAGGCGAAAGAGGAATAGCTGCGGTCATCCGCGTCGATCAGCTCAATCGAAATCCCCCCCAGCTGATCGGCATCTTTGGTGTCGGCGCTGGCAAGACCGCGACCCGAGCCGCCGCCAATTTCTGCCATGATGAAACTGGCAGGGCTGCGCCCGTGTTCGGCTTCATACCGCGCGTTGACGGAATCGGTTGCACGCTGCATTTCGCGCATCATCGCCAACGTGTCTTGCCGCGAAGCCCCCGGCAACATCGAAAAATTGCCGGAAATAGAGGATTGTTCCGGCGCGTTAAAAAACCGAAATTGCAAATCCCCCCTGAGAAACAGCGCGGCTTGCGACGCCAAAAGCAAAATGGCCAGCGCAATCGTGGCAAAGCGGGCTTGTATCACAAAGGCCGTGGCCGGGCGGACGGCAACACGGATCAGCCATTGCAAGCCTCGGTTCATTTGCCGTGATGGCCAATCATACCAGGCCTCTACGGACGCAGCTTTCAGCGCATGGGCCATATGGTTCGGCAAAATCAGGAAGCATTCGACAAGGCTGGCCATCAGCACGGCAATAACCGTGAAGGGAATATCGGCAATCAGCGCGCCAAAACGCCCGCCGATTGTGACCAGACCGGCAAACGCAATAACGGTCGTCAGGGTCGAGGCGATCACTGGCAGTGCCATCCGGTGTGCCGCCCGTTCTGCTGCGACGATCGGCGACTCGCCCAAGACCCGAGCCCGGAAATCAGTGTGCTCGCCGACGACAATGGCGTCATCTACCACGATGCCCAACGTAATAATTAGCGCAAACAGCGAGACCATATTCAGCGTCAGCCCAGACGCATACATCACCGCCACTGCTGCGAACATCGACACGGGTATCCCGGCGGCAACCCAGATTGCGGTGCGGGCATTGAGGAACAAAAACAACAGCATCACAACAAGCGCCAACCCCATCAAGGCATTGTCCAAGAGCAGTTTCAACCGCCCGGAGATCAACTCTGCCCGGGCGCGAATAAGCTCTATTTTTACATCTGGCGGCAGGATGGTCTGCATCCTCACGGCGATCTCTTGCACATTTGCCTGCATGCGGATTGCATCACCGGTATCGTTGCGGTCGATACGGATCGACATTGCAGGGTTGGCACCCACAAAAGAAGAGCGCGCGCGGTCAGTCGCTTCGCGCGTGACAATCGCCACATCACCGATGGTCAGGGTCGCGCCATCGGCGGTTTGGCGCACGACAAGGGCCGAAATTTCCTTGGCCGAACGGGCCTCTTTGCCGGTGCGAACCCGGGCCGTACCGCCACCCACATCACCTGCGGGTGCGGTCTGCGCCCCGGCGGCAATGGTGGCCGCAAGCTGCGCCATCGTGACATCATATCGGATCAGATTGACCGAGGGCACCTCGACCAAAATCTGGGGCGCAGCGAGGCCTTGGATCGTGCTGCGGGTGATGCCTTGCGCAAACAGCCTTGCGACGAATTCATCGGCAAAGCGCCCCAGTTGTTCCACCGCGACAGGGCCAGTGATGACCACATCCGTCACGCGGTCGCGCCATTCCGTGCGGCGCACGACCGGGTCATCGGCATCTTCGGGCAAGATGGTGATACTATCGATGGCGGATTGCACGTCTTCGGTTGCTTGCGACAGATCCGCCCCTGGCTCAAACTCCAGCGTGATAAGGGCATTCCCCTCTGTTGCCCGCGAATTGGCATCGGTGACACCGTCCACCGCCAGCAGCGTTGATTCCAGAACTTGCACAATGGCGCGGTCGACGTCTTCCGCGCCTGCACCAGACCAATTCACCCTGACGGTGACTTCGGAGATGATGACATCGGGAAAAAACTGTGCTCGGATTCTGGTACTGGCCGCGAGCCCTGCGACAATCATGACCGCCAGCAGCAGATTGGCCAAGGTGCCGTGGCGTACAAAATAAGAGATTAAGCCTTTGTTGCTGCCATTTGCGTCGCCGTTATAAGCGTCATCAGGTTTGGTCATGGATCAGCCCCCTATGCGACTTTCGAGCCGAGCAATCACCTGCGCAGGCACTTTTTCGGCTGCGAGCTGCCCCAAAATCCGGGCCTTCGCCTCGGCTGGCATCCGGTCATTGCCTTCGACAAAGGCGATTAGCGTGGCGCGGCGTTCGGGGGTCAAATCAATCATTTCGGGCGCGGCAGGTGCAATCTGTGCCGCCGCCGTTTCGGTTTGCCCTTCCGGGACCGCGCGGATCGGTTTGATTTTGATGCCGCCGCCCAATAGGGGGGACCGCTCGCTGACCACCTCGCGTCCGGCAAGGCCTTCGCCGGAAACAAGAATATCATCGCCTTGGCGGCGCAGCAAAGTCACCGGGATTTCTTGCAAGCGGGTATCGTCGTCCATCACCAGTACGCGGCCATTGGCCCCAAGCGCTGTTGCAGGAAGCAAGACGACATTGGTCAAAAGCGGCTCTGCGATGCGAACGGTGACAAAATCACCGGGACGAAACCCGCCCGCTCCGTTAAGCGTGGCAAAGACCAGACGCCCGGATTGGCCTTCGCCGACCGCCGCGCCGACACGTTCCAATCGGCCTGTCGCGATGATTTCCGCGCCCGAGACTTCGAGTGCGACGCCGATTTCCGCAGGGATCAAAGTGCCGTTCGGCTCGATCAACCGCGAAAACTGAGCTGTTGAAATGCGGAAAGTGACCTCTAGCGCGTTGGGATCGATCAAATCGCCCAAACGCTCGTTATTGCTGAGCAATCGGCCAGAAACCGTTGTGACGCCGCTCAAAACCCCATCAAAACTTGCAAATAGGCTTGTTTCAGCCAAGGCGCGATCGGCTTCTGTCAGGGTGATTGTTTGGCGTGACACGGCGGTTCGCGTCTGATCCACACTGGCCTCGGCCTGTGCCAAAGCAGAGCGGCGCGACAACACAGCCTGTTCGGCGGTAGAGGCAGCAAGCGCTGCGGTTTCCACCGCTGCGGCAGACCCAACACCGCGTGTTTGCAGGTCGCGCTGGCGTTCAAGGGCTTGCTCGCGCAGGCCTACTTGCGCGCGCGCGACGGCAAGATCATCCCCCGCAAGGATCAGGGCGCGTTCCGCTTCACGCTGCTCGGCCTCGGCGCTTTGCATATCGGCACGGGCAAGGTCGCGATCTGCTATGGCATCCGCTGGGTCCAGGCGCAGCAAAAGCTGCCCCGCTGTTACAGCCGCACCGTCTTGAAAAATGGGTGCAAGTTCAATAACTTTACCCTCTTGCGGTGCGCGTAGCTCTAGGGATCGGCTGGATCTGATTTCGCCGAAAGTGGTGATGACTGGGGCGATATCTGACAGCTCTGCCAAGATCACATTGGCTGCAAACACCCGTTCGCGCGCTTCTGGTTGTGACCCGCCGCTTGCCAGCTTTGCTTCCAATGCACCACGCACAGTTTGTCCCGCCACGGCCAAAAGACCCAGCGTGACTGCCAAAAGCATCAGGCCGACCAGCGACCGTCTGAAAAAACGCATCCCGAAAACTCCGATACGACAACTCGTGTTGCTGAGGCAGTTATGAGGAGGCCACAGGTAAATTGCACGTCAACATTCGAGTACTACGGTGGAAATCTGAAATTCCGTCGCGACTGTAGCAAACTTTTAAACGTTCGGTGCATTCGTATTACTTACGTTTGCGATGTTCTTCCAAGCGTGGAAAGATTTCCACGAAATTACATGGGCGGTGCCGATAATCCAACTGCCATTTTAAGATTTCATCCCAAGCATCACGGCACGCACCGGGGCTGCCGGGCAGCGCGAAAAGGTAGGTGCCTTGTGCAACGCCCCCAGTGGCCCGGCTTTGCACCGCCGAGGTGCCGATTTTCTGCATCGAAACCATTGTGAAAACGGTGCCAAAAGCCTCGATTTCCTTTTCATAAACATCGCGGTGCGCCTCGACTGTGACATCGCGCCCGGTCAGGCCTGTACCGCCCGTGGTCAAGATTACGTCAATCTGGGGATCGGCACACCACAGGCGCAGCTGTGCTGCGATGTCGTCGCGTTCGTCGCGTTGAATGCAGCGCGTCGCAAGGATATGGCCCGCGCTTGTCAACCGCTCGACCAAAGTATCGCCGGATTTGTCTTGAGCGGCGCTGCGGGTGTCCGAGACGGTCATGACCGCGATGCGGGTCGGGATGAAGTCGCGGTTTTCGTCGATGCGGCTCATGTAGGGTCAGGCCTTTTGCAGGGCCGCCAGCCGCAAGGCCAGCAGGGTGAAAATACCGGCACTGGCATAGCGCAGGCGGTGGGCAAAGCGGGGCGAGCTGACCAGACGCCGGCCAAAGCCGCCTGCCGTCAAGCCCACCGCCGTATTCACCACCATCCCGCCGATGCCAATCACCACACCAAAGGTCAAAAACTGTGCCAGAACTTGCCCCCGCGACGGGTCGACAAATTGTGGCACAAAGGCAAGGATAAACAGAATAACTTTGGGATTCAGCAGGTTCACCAAGAACCCATCGCGAAAAGCCGCGCTGGGGCGTAGCGGCTTTGCCTCGCTTTGTGCGGCGTCCCCGCTGCGCAAAGTGTTGTAAGCAAGCCAAAGCAGATAGCCAACACCTGCCCAGCGGATCACATCAAACAGGCCCGGATGTGCCGCCATCGCCGCCCCAAGCCCCAACCCAGCCAGCCCCGTATGCACCAAAGAGCCTGCCGTGACCCCGCCCGCCGCCGCAACCGCAGCCTTTGCGCCACCGCGCAAGCCTTGACCAAGGCAAAACATCATATCCGGCCCCGGCGTCAGGTTTAGCGCCAATGCCGCGGGTACGAAGGCCAATAAAACCCAGAGTTCGACCGGACCCATGCTAACCCCTTGCCAGACGGGCTTTGACGGCCAGTAAATCCGCCCAAGCCTCGCGTTTTGCTGCGGGATTGCGAAGCAGATGGGTGGGATGGGTCATTGGCATCACGGCAATAGACTGCGTCTGCGCCCAAGTCCCGCGCAAGCGCAAGATCCCGCTTTTGCCAAGCAAAGCGGCGCAAGGGGTGTTGCCCATCGTGATAATCACATCCGGTTTGGCAATTGCGATGTGGTGGGCCAGAAACGGTTGCAGCATCGCAATTTCTGTGGGTGTAAGCTCGCGGTCGCTTGGTGGGCGCCACGGCACGGCACTGGTGATATAGACCGCGTGTGCCGGGTCTTCTGCGCTGCGTGATAGCCCAATCGCGGCCAGCATCCGGTCCAGCAATTGCCCGGCACGGCCGACGAAAGGCTTGCCCTCTATATCTTCATCCCGCTCTGGCACTTCGCCGACGATCATCAGCCGTGCTGCCGGATTGCCATCGCTAAACACCAGATTGCGTGCGCCTTTTTTCAACTCGCAATGCTCAAACGCGTCCAGCGCTGCGCGCAGCGCCACAAGATCGGTGCAACTCGCGGCCATTTGTGCCGCGATTGCCGTGGTATCAATCTGCACAGGTTGCGCAAAGCGGGCAGGGGCCTCGGTTGCGACCACTTTGGCGGCGGGCATCGCAGCTGCGGCCTCGGCCAACTCATAGCGATCAATCGGCGCATCGCCAGTGACTTCGGTCACGCCAAGATCGGCCTGCCAAGCCAGCGCCGCAAGCGAGGCTTCCCAATCATATTCCGAAATGTCAGCGGCGATTCCCATCACTCCAAGGTAAGGCGGGACGCGGGGCGGGGCAAGCGGGGCTTGTACCGAAGCGCGGGGTGAATCGCCCAAAAATGAAGGGCTGAACTTGCGTCGATCTCGCGCGAAACGGATGGGGTTAGCGTGGCACGGCTTGCCCCGCAATGTCGAAACTGCGCTTTTTGGGCGCCGCACGCCGCATCTTGATCCGCTATTGCCCTAGAATTGAGCGTTGCCCCCTTCGCTGCACTTTGCCATAAGCAAAGGCGAAACCGGACCGGAGTTGCCATGAGCTTTCGCGCGCGCCATTTGCTGGGCATTCAGCACCTCGCCCCCGATGAAATTCGCACAGTTCTGGATCTGGCGGACAAATATGTTGATCTTAACCGTCGCTCGATCAAGAAGTCGGATGCGCTGGCGGGGATGACCCAGATCAACATGTTCTTTGAAAACTCGACCCGAACGCAGGCCTCGTTCGAGCTGGCAGGCAAGCGGCTTGGGGCCGACGTGATGAACATGTCGGTTGCGGCATCTTCGGTGAAGAAGGGCGAGACGCTGATCGATACCGCGCTGACGCTGAATGCGATGCATCCCGATTTGCTGGTGGTGCGGCACGGCGCTTCGGGTGCGGTGAACCTGCTGGCCTCTAAGGTCAATTGCGCGGTGCTGAATGCAGGCGACGGCCGGCACGAGCACCCGACCCAAGCCTTGCTGGATGCGCTGACCATTCGCCGTGCCAAAGGGCGGTTAAGCCGGTTGACCATCGCGATTTGCGGCGATGTCGCCCACAGTCGCGTGGCACGCAGCAATCTGATCTTGCTGGGGAAAATGGAAAATCGTATCCGGTTGATCGCCCCGCCGACGCTGATGCCTGCGGGTGTTGCCGAATTTGGCTGCGAGGTGTTTGATGACATGTCCAAAGGGCTGGAAGGCGCGGATGTCGTCATGATGCTTCGGCTGCAAAAAGAGCGGATGGACGGCGGTTTCATCCCATCAGAGCGGGAATATTACCACCGTTACGGGCTGGACGCGGAAAAACTGGCGCATGCCAAGTCTGACGCGATTGTCATGCATCCCGGCCCGATGAATCGCGGCGTCGAAATCGATGGCGAAATTGCAGATGATATCAACCGTTCGGTCATTCAAGAGCAGGTGGAAATGGGGGTCGCCGTCCGCATGGCCTGTATGGATCTGCTGGCCCGCAACCTGCGTGCCGAACGTGGTGCAAAAGCCTTGGGGGTGATGGTATGAGCGCAGACAAACCGCCCAAGCGCAAAATATCCGAAGCCGCGATGAGCGGACGCGTGGCGACCGTTGTTTTGGTGGTGCTTGCCGTTTTGGTCGCGGTGGTGATCTGGATCGGTGGCTAAGATGCAAAGCCCTTCGAACCCTCACGACGATTGGGCTGGGATCTTGGCCCCCGACGAGCATATCCTTTGGCAAGGACGGCCATCACCCAAATTGCGTTTGGAATTTCGAAGCCCGATTGAGCCGTTGTTCTTCACGTTCTTTACCGGGTTTTCGGTGTTTTGGATGGTCATGGCATCAAAGGCGGGTGGGTTTTTCTGGGTCTTTGGTTTGTTGTTTTTCGCTGTTGGTTCGTACAATTTGCTGTTCCAGCATTTTTGGAAAGCCTATTTGCGAACGAAAATGCATTATAGCCTGTCCAATCAACGCGCCTTCATTGCGACGCGATTTTTGGGCAAGCAAAGCTTGAAAACCTACCCAATCACGCCGCACGTCTCCATTGAATTGCAAGATGGCCCAATTGGGGCTGTGATGTTCGCAAGCGAAACCAAGCGCGGAAAGCGTAGCAGCTACGAAGTCCCAATTGGCTTTGAGATGATCCCGAATGCGCGGGAGGTTTACCGCAAGATTGTGCAAATCCAAATGGCGAAGACCGGGTCATGAACGGGGCTGCGGTCCCTCAGCCTTGTCTTGGTGCAGCGCAGGATTTGCTTTGGCCGGCAAAGCCGAAACGCGCGGCCTTTTTGGGGCTTGGCATTGCGTTGCTTGCCTCCACGTTGCTTGCCTCTGCGCTGATCGATTTGAGTTCGGGTCTTTTCAGCGGTCTTGCCTTCGCTCAAGTCCATTTTCCGTGGTATTTCCGCATCGAAAGCCAGCGGGATTTGGGGGATGCGGTGTTGCTATTGGCGGGGGCAGACCCTTTGGGCGAGGGCACAACCACAGTTCCAATCGGATTTGCGATGATCGCGATTGCAAGCAAAGTTAAGGGCACTATTGCCGAAATTCAAACTGCGAAAGGCACGCAATGAGCTTTCTTCCCCTTTCGACTTCACCTGCGCATAACCGCTCAAACCGGGCCTTCTGCGGCGATGTGCAGGCCCGTAGCCCACGTGCCGTGTGCCCATCCATAACCATGGGTGCGATGGCATGAGCCCTGCTATTGATGCGCAAAACCAAAAGGAATTGGATACCTATTTGCTTGAGGGTGAAAAGATGCTTTGGCAAGGTCGCCCCAATGCGCTGCCCTTTGTGACGCCGGGGCAGGTCGGGCGAATGCTGCGGGTTTTGATCGCGGTGGTATTGTTGGTCTATGTGTTGGCCCGATTGGGATATGGCTTGCCGCCCCTGACAGATATTCGGGTCATTGCGATCTTGATCGTCTTTCAGGCCGTGCCGCTGGAGATTTTGCAATCGGCAGTCAAGCGGCGGTGGTCGCGCTATGCGCTGACCGATCAGCGCGCGATGATTGTCGTGGACTGGCCCGTCTGGGGTTGTAAGCTGCAATCTTACCCATTGGCCGCAACCACGCCGTTGGAGTTCGTCAAGGGCCGTCGCCTGTCGTCGGTTTATTTCGCATCGCCAAAACGGGCGTTTTGGGATCTGCGCGGCGGCGCCTTGAAGGTGGGTTTTGAGCGTATACGCGATGGCAAAGAGGTATTTGCGATGATCACCAAGATGCAAAGCGGGGCCGTATGACCATTTTTCTGCGCAACGCCTGTATCATTGACCCCGAGGCTGGCACGCAAACTTTGGGCAATATGATCCTTGATCATGGGGTGATTGCGGCGATTGGGGCGTCTTCGGCCCCGAAAGACGCAGAGGTTATTGAGTGTGGTGGCAAATATCTTGCGCCCGGTATCGTTGATATCGGGGTGAAAATCGGCGAGCCGGGCGAGCGGCACCGCGAAAGCTTCCGCTCGGCAGGTCTTGCGGCGGCGGCAGGCGGGGTGACCACAATCATCGCGCGGCCAGACACGATGCCTGCTATCGACACGCCCGAAGTGCTTGAATTTGTGACCCGGCGTGCGGCTGTGGCAAGCCCGGTGCGCATCCGCCATATGGCCGCCTTGACCAAGGGCCGGTTGGGGCGCGAAATGACCGAGATCGGCTTCTTACTGGATGCGGGGGCTGTGGCTTTTACCGACGGCGATCATGTCGTCACCGACACCAAGGTTTTGACCCGCGCGCTGACCTATGCCCGTGGCCTTGGAGCGTTGATCATCGGCCATCCACAAGACCCGGGGCTTTCAAAAGGGGCCTCGGTCACCTCGGGCAAATTCGCATCGCTGATGGGGCTTGCCAGCGTGCATCCGATGGCCGAGCGTATCGGGCTGGACCGCGATATCGGCCTGATCGAAATGACGGGCGCGCGCTATCATGCGGATCAGATCACCGTAGCCCGCAGCCTGCCTGCGTTGGAACGCGCCAAGCGCAATGGGCTGGATATTACGGCGGGGATCTCTATCCACCATCTGACCTTGAACGATCTGGATGTTGGCGATTACCGCAGCTTTTTCAAATTCAGCCCGCCATTGCGCGCCGAAGAAGACCGGCTGGCGATGGTCGAAGCTGTTGCCTCGGGTCTGATCGACGTGATCTGCTCGATGCACACGCCTGCCGACGAGGAAAGCAAACGTCTGCCGTTCGAGGATGCCGCCGCCGGGGCCGTCGCGCTCGAGACGTTTTTACCCGCTGCAATGCGGCTTTATCATTCCGGCGCATTGGATTTGCCGACGCTGTTTCGGGCGATGTCTTTGAACCCGGCAAAACGGCTTGGCCTGCCGCAGGGCCGGATAGAGTTGGGGGCACCTGCGGATCTGGTGTTGTTCGACCCAGATGCCCCCTTCCTTTTGGACCGAACAACCCTACAATCGAAATCCAAAAATACCCCGTTTGACGGGCAGCGGATGGAGGGTCGGGTTCTGGCCACCTTCGTTGCTGGCAAACAAGTGTTTCGCGCAGAAAAGGTGTAAGCAATGCCCGAATTAACCACGCCACCTGTGATGTTGCTGATTGTCTGCTTTTTGGCTTATTTGCTTGGCTCTATCCCTTTTGGCGTGGTGATCACACGGCTGATGGGGCTGGGGGATTTGCGCCTGATCGGTTCGGGCAATATTGGGGCGACCAATGTTTTGCGGACCGGCAATAAAGGGGCTGCGTTGGCGACAGTGCTTTGCGATGCGGGCAAAGGCGTGGCTGCGGTTTTGATCGCTGGCGCGATGTTTGGGGCGGATGCGGCACAGGTCGCTGGTCTGGCGGCGTTTTTGGGCCATATATTTCCGATCTGGCTGAAGTTCAAAGGCGGCAAAGGCGTTGCGACATTTCTGGGCATCTTGCTGGCGCTCAGCTGGCCCGTTGGCATTGCGAGCTGTGCGTGTTGGCTGATCGCTGCCGTTTTGGGGCGGATCTCTTCGCTGGCGGCGCTTGTCGCGGCGGGCAGTTCAACCGCTTGGATGCTGTTTTTCGGTGAAGGCCGATTGATGTTTCTGGGCATCGCCCTGACCTTGTTGGTTTATTGGCGTCATGCCGCGAATATCAGCCGCCTCAAAGCTGGGACCGAGCCAAAGATTGGCCAAAAGGGCTGAAACAAAGGTCCAAAAAGCCAGACTGGACCCGTTGGCGGCGTGTCGCCCCTGACGGCGATTGCTGGGCGACGTTTTTGCTCGGGTTTCAACGCGATGAGTCTGAAGCCTAAGAACTGCCCGGAAAAGTTATTTTTTGGGCGCAACGGATTGAACGAATGGCCAAAATCACTGAGCTGATATTTTTTATTGACCAGTTGATAAAATAAGACCTTACTTCATTGAAACTATGGGGAGACGACAGAATGACGAAACAGATACATTTCAACCGCCGGCATTTCATGATGACGACCGCGGCCGGCTCTTTGGTGTTGGGCGCCAACAGCGCCTTTGCCGCAGAACCGATCAAGACGGCCGCGATCTACACCGTCCCAGTCGAGCAGCAATGGGTCAGCCGGATCCACAAGGCCGCGCTTGCGGCACAGGATCGCGGTGACATCGCCTATTCCTTCACTGAAAATGTCAGCAATACCGACTATGCCCGCGTGATGCGCGAATACGCCGAGGCTGGCAACACGCTGATCATCGGCGAGGTGTTTGGCGCAGAACAAGAGGCCCGCGAGGTCGCGGCGGAATATCCGAACGTGGCCTTCATGATGGGCTCTAGCTTCAAGGAAGATGCGGCATTGCCGAATTTCGCAGTGTTCGACAACTACATCCAAGACGCGTCCTATCTGTCAGGCATTATTGCCGGTTCCATGACCAAATCCGGCAAAATCGGGATGGTCGGTGGTTTCCCGATCCCGGAAGTAAACCGCCTGATGCACGCGTTCATGGCGGGTGCCCGTGAGATGAACCCTGATATCAGCTTTCAGGTCAGCTTTATCGGCAGCTGGTTCGATCCGCCCAAAGCCAAAGAGACGGCCTTTGCGATGATCGAAAACGGTGTTGATGTGCTTTATGCTGAACGTTTCGGCGTCTCTGATGCGGCCAAGGAAAAAGGCATTTTGGCGATTGGGAACGTGATTGATACGCAGGCCGATTATCCCGATACGGTTGTTGCCTCTGCGATTTGGCATTTTGAGCCGACATTGGACAAAGCCATCGCACAGGTTCAGGCCGCGAGCTTTGTGGCTGCTGATTACGGGGTCTATTCCTTCATGAACCAAGGCGGGACGTCGCTGGCCCCGCTGGGCACATTTGACGGAAAAGTCCCCGCCGCCGCGATGGAACTGGTCGCAAAACGCGAGTCCGAGATCAAGTCGGGCGCGTTTACCGTGACGATTAACGACGACGAACCCGTAACGTCGTAGGCCGTCATGGGCAAAGACCCTGTTGAGGCGCTTTGCCTTGATGCCATCACCAAACGCTTTGGAGAGCTGACCGCAAACGATGCGGTCAGCCTTTCAGTCAATGTGGGTGAAGTTGTTGCTTTGCTTGGTGAAAATGGCGCGGGTAAAACCACATTGATGAATATTCTGTTCGGCCAATACACGGCTGACAGCGGAACGGTGCGTGTGTTTGGGCACACCCTGCGGCCCGGCAATTCCCGTGCGGCATTGGATGCGGGGGTTGGCATGGTGCATCAGCATTTTACCTTGGCCGATAACCTGACGGTGCAAGAAAACATCACGCTTGGTGTCCAGCCTTTGTTCCACCCAAGTCTGGGCCGGACCGCTGCAAAGGCGCTCATCGCAGAGTTGTCCGAAAAATTCCAGCTTGCTGTGTCGCCGGGCGCGCGTGTCGGGACGTTATCGGTGGGCGAGCGGCAACGCGTTGAAATTCTTAAGGCGCTTTACCGCGACGTGCGCATCTTGATCCTTGACGAGCCGACGGCCGTGCTGACCCCACAAGAAACCGACGATTTGTTTGCCACCCTCAGGCTTGCGATTGCAGAGGGGCTTTCGATCATTTTCATCTCGCATAAGCTGCACGAGGTCATGGCGATAGCGGACCGCGTTGTTGTGCTGCGACATGGTAAAATGATCGGGGGTGTGCGCGTCAAAGACACGGATAAACACGCTTTGGCCGCGATGATGATGGGAACGGAAGCGACACCGCCCAAAGTCTGCGCCGCAAATATAGGTGCGCCTTTGTTACAGCTGCAAAGCGTCACGACGCCTAATCTGGGCAGTGCACCGGGCCTAAAATCGGTGTCGCTGGCGCTGCGGGCCGGACAGATCGTTGGGCTTGCAGGGGTGTCGGGCAACGGGCAGGCAGCCCTTGCGGATGTTGTGGGCGGGTTGTCAAACGCCGTCGAAGGGCATCTGATCCTGAACGGCAAAAGGGTGCAAAAATGGACCCCGCGCGAGGCGGTGCAAAGTGGCATCGCACGGATCCCCGAGGACCGTCATAAAACCGGCACGATCGCCGATTTTGACCTGACGGAAAATGCGATTCTGGAACGCTATCAATCTCGAAGTTTCAGCAAGGCTGGCTGGCTTGATTGGCGCGCAGCGCGGGTCTTTGCGCAAGGGATCATCGACAAGTACGACGTGCGCTGCCCGGGTGCCGAGACCCCGATCCGCCTGCTTTCGGGCGGCAATATGCAAAAGCTGATCCTTGGCCGTGTATTGGAAGCCAACCCGCAAATCATTCTGGCCAATCAGCCCGTGCGCGGCCTTGATATCGGTGCGGTCAACTATATGCATGGTCAGTTGCTGGCCGCGCGCGACCGCGGTGCGGCCGTTCTGTTGATCTCGGAGGACCTTGACGAGGTCATGGCGCTGTCTGATGTGATCCATGTCATTGCAGATGGGCGGCTGTCGCCGGGCTTTGGCCGGGGCGAGATGACGCCGGCCCAACTGGGGCTTTGGATGGCGGGTCAAGGGTTTGAGATGCAGGTTGCCCATGCGTCTTGAGCCGATCAAAAACCCGTCGATGGCGCGCAGTTTGGGCCCGCCCGTGATTGCGCTTGTGACAACTGTTGTGATCGCATCGCTTTTGGCGATGCTTGCGGGCGCGAACCCATTTTCGGTTCTTGGATTGATCTTGCAAGGGGCGTT
>JBLIGH010000019.1:0-17828 GCA_047636855.1 Pseudorhodobacter sp. | reverse complement strand
ATCCGTCGCCACCCTGACCTGCCCTTCGTCAAGGACGGCTCTGAATTGGTCGCACTGGCGCTATTGCAAACCCAGATGATCGACCGCGCGCTTGGGTTTCTCAAACCCGGCGGACGGCTGATCTTTTGCACCTGTAGCCTGTTGCCCGAAGAGGGTGAGGCGCAGTTGCAAGCCGCCCTGGCGCGCCACCCGGCGCTGACAGTGGAACGCCCAGACCTGCCGGGTATCGAGCCTGACTGGATCTCGGCCGAGGGTGGTTTGCGCCTTCGACCCGATTATTGGGCCGATCAGGGCGGTATGGATGGGTTTTTCATGGCACGTCTTCGATTGCCAAGCTGATTAGATGGCAATTTGCGGTGACAGCGACCGCTGCGACCGCTATGCTTTGGTGCAGATGACCCGGAACCGGGCGCGTACCCTGTGGCAGGATAGATGAGGCAAGTTGGCACACTCCCGTAAAGACGGGTTCGCAACGCGCTCTACGCGCTTTGCAAACTGGCTGGCAGCTTGGCGCGCATCGCATTCGCGTGCGGCGACGGGATTTGTATCGCAGCCCGAACCGCGCAGCATCGGTCTGTTCGCCCGCGGCAAGCAGATGATCGCCGGGAATTTCCTGTTGGCAGGTCATTTGATCGAGGCACCGGGAAAGCCGATATGGGACGTGCCGACAACGGCCCCCGACTTTTGGCAAGAAGCGCATGGTTTTGCTTGGCTGGACGATTTGGCAGCCGTTGGCGACCTTGTGGCCCGGAAGCGTGCGCAGGATTGGACTTGGGCTTGGATCGCACGATTTGGCAAAGGTCGCGGGCCCGGATGGACACCCGATTTGACAGGGCGCCGGTTGATCCGCTGGATCAATCACGCGATCTATTTGATGAATGGACAAAGCTCTGCCGACAATGCCGTCTACTTTCGGGCGCTTACCGTGCAAACCATGTTTCTGTCGCGCCGCTGGAAAGCCGCAGCCCCCGGCCTGCCGCGCTTTGAGGCTCTGACCGGGCTGATTTATGCCGGGCTGGCGCTGACTGGCATGGAAAATCTGGTTGAACCCGCAATCGCCGCCCTTGCCCGCGAATGCGAGGCAGAAATCGACGAAGATGGCGGCATTCCCACCCGCAACCCCGAAGAGTTGCTGGAAGTGTTCACACTACTGACCTGGGCTGCCCAAGCCCTTGGCGAGGCTGGCAAAATCGTGCCGCAAGCCCACCGCGCCGCCATCCAACGGATCGCACCCACATTGCGCAGCTTGCGCCATGCCGACGGCTCGTTGGCGCGGTTTCATGGCGGCGGGCGCGGGATGGAGGGCCGATTGGACCGCGCTTTGGCGGTCTCTGGCGTTAAGGCCGTACCGGGAACCGGCCCCGCGATGGGGTTTTTGCGCCTTTCCGGTGGCCGAACCACCGTGATCATCGACGCCAGCGACCCACCCGGCGGGCGGGCGGGCGGCTCGGCCCATGCCTCTACCCTTGCATTTGAAATGACCTCGGGGCGGCGCTCGGTGATTGTCAGCTGCGGCTCTGGCACACCATTTGGGGCCGAATGGCACCGTGCAGGCCGCGCCACACCCAGCCATTCAACCCTGTCGGTCGAGGGCTATTCCTCTAGCCGCTTGAACCGGAGCAGCCCTGAAGTTTTGGCGGACCGGTCGCATGTTGGGCAAACCCGACCCTCCGAGACCGCCGAAGGGCATATTCTGCGCATCAGTCAAGATGGTTGGGTACGCACGCATGGCTTGACCCATTCGCGGTTGCTGCTGATGTCGCCAGATGGTCGCCATCTTGGCGGGCAGGACGAATTGCGCGCGATCAAACCAGACGACCGCACGAAACTGGCCCTTGTGATGCAGCGAAACAGCCAAGCGCGCGTTCGCTTCTCTATCCGCTTTCATCTTCATCCTGACGTTGATGCCAATATCGACCTTGGCGGTGCCGCCATTTCGCTTGCCCTCAAAAGCGGCGAGATCTGGATTTTTCGCCATTCCGGCAGCGAAGGCATGTCGCTTGAGCCCTCTGTCTACCTTGAAAAAGGCCGTTTGAGCCCCCGCGCCAGCAAGCAAATCGTGCTTTCGGGCCATGTCGACGCGTTTGATGCCATGATCGGCTGGACCTTATCGAAGGCACAGGATACTCCGCTGGCCATTCGCGACCTTGAACGCGAAGACGTACCGATCGAGATTTAACCGACCAAATGCTGCCGGAGGCCCCTGATAAATGACTGCCAATCTAGTACCCGTAGGACGCGCCCTTTTATCCGTTTCCGACAAAACCGGGCTGGTCGATCTGGCACGTTCGCTGGTTGATCTTGGGGTCGATCTGATTTCGACCGGTGGCACAGCCCAAGCATTGCGCGACGCAGGCTTGCCAGTGCGCGACGTGTCCGAGGTGACAGGCTTTCCCGAAATGATGGACGGTCGCGTCAAAACCTTGCACCCAAATGTGCATGGCGGCTTGCTGGCACTGCGCGATGATCCAGCACATTTGGCAGCAATGGCAAAGCACAGCATTGATGCGATAGATCTGCTGGTGGTAAACCTTTATCCGTTTGAAGCGACCGTCGCCAAAGGTGCTGATTACGAGGATTGCATCGAGAATATTGATATCGGTGGCCCGGCGATGATCCGGGCGGCCTCGAAGAATCATCGGTTTGTGAATGTGGTGACCGACCCCGAAGATTACGCAACGCTGCTGGCGGAAATGACGGCCAATGCGGGTGCAACCACCTATGCATTCCGCCAACGCCTGGCCCAAACCGCCTATGCCCGCACTGCGGCCTATGATGCGGCGGTGTCAAACTGGATGGCAAGCGCGCTGGAAATGGCCACGCCGCGTCGCCGCGCTTTTGCCGGCACTTTGGCGCAGGGGCTTCGCTACGGTGAAAACCCACATCAAACGGCGGCTTTCTACACGGACGGCACCAACCGGATCGGCGTGGCAACAGCGACCCAGCATCAGGGCAAAGAGCTGTCTTACAACAATATCAACGACACCGATGCCGCGTTCGAACTGATTGCCGAATTTGCGGGCAAGGGCCCGGCTTGCGCCATCATCAAGCACGCCAATCCCTGCGGCGTAGCCACAGGGGCGACGCTGGCCGAGGCCTACACGCGCGCCTTTGACTGTGATCGCACCTCTGCTTTCGGCGGGATTATCGCGTTGAATCAAATGCTGGACGGCGCGACCGCCGAAAAGATTTGCGAGATTTTCACCGAGGTCGTGATCGCACCCGGTGCCGATGATGACGCAAGGGCGGTTTTTGCCGCGAAAAAGAACCTGCGGCTGCTGACGACCGAAGGCCTGCCAAATGCAAGTTCTGCAGCATTGTCATTCCGCCAAGTTGCGGGCGGCTTTTTGGTGCAAGAGCGTGACGCCGCAAATGTCATGCTGGACGATCTGCGGGTCGTAACCAAGCGGGCACCGACTGATGCGGAAATGCACGACCTGCTGATGGCTTGGACCGTGGCAAAACACGTGAAATCCAACGCCATTATCTATGTCAAAGAGGGGGCCACGGTCGGCGTCGGTGCGGGCCAGATGAGCCGCATTGACAGCACACGCATCGCCGCGCTCAAAGCGCTCGATATGGCCCAAGCGATGGGCCTTGCGACCCCTTTGACCCAAGGATCGGTCGTGGCCTCGGATGCCTTCTTTCCCTTCGCGGATGGCTTGATCGCTGCTGCCGAAGCGGGCGCTACGGCAATTATTCAACCCGGAGGCTCGATGCGCGACGACGAAGTGATCGCTGCGGCTGACGCAGCAGGGCTGGCCATGGTCTTTACCGGCCAGCGCCATTTCAGGCACTGACATGCGCATTTTCATCGCCGCCATTGTGATTTTCTGCCTCGATCAGGCCAGCAAGCTGGCTGTAATCAGGGGGCTGAATCTGCCGGAAATCGGGCAGTATGATGTTTGGCCACCCTTTCTTTCTTTCCGCATGGCTTGGAATAAGGGCGTAAACTTTGGCCTGTTCGCACATAATGCCGAAATTGTGCGCTGGGTCCTGATCGTCGTGGCCTTGTTGATTTCGGCTTGGGTTTGGCGCTGGATGTCACGGCCTGACCAGCCGAAAATGGCGCAAATCTCTGCCGGAATCTTGATTGGCGGCGCTTTGGGCAATGTTATAGATCGAATTGTCTATGGTGCGGTGGCCGATTTTCTGAACATGTCTTGCTGTGGCTTCGACAATCCCTATGCTTTCAACGTCGCTGATATCGCGATTTTTGCAGGCGCCTTCGGGCTGGTGTTGTTTGCGGCGGACACAAAAGACAAAGGCGATAAGAAGGCGTGAAAGACCCCGTGACGCGCCGCGCTCTTTGGGTTAAACACGATTGATACGGGCTTGAAGGAGGCGAAAATGTTTGCAGGAAAAGGGCTATTGGCAGTCGCCGGCTTCGCGATGCTGACACTTGCCGCCTGTGGCGGTGGCGAGCCGCGATTGTTAAACCTGAAAGACAACGGCAATGGACCTGATGAATTTGCCATTCTGCCGCCAAAAGCGCTGGAATTGCCGCAAAACTTCACGGAATTGCCCGAACCTGCTGCAAATGGCATCAGCCGCACCGATCCGACACCAGAAGAAGATGCTATCGCAGCACTCGGCGGGCGACCCGGCAGTAACGCGGGCATCGCCGCGCGTGACAACGGATTGCTGAACCACGCTTCGCGCTTTGGCCGCACTGGCGCGATCCGCACCGAGCTGGCCGCTGAAGACCTTCAATTCCGGCGCGACAATGATGGCCTCTTTTTAGAGCGGATCTTCAGCGCGAACGTCTATTTCCGCGCCTATAAAGAACAATCGCTTGACCAACATGCCGAACTTGAACGTTGGCGCCGTGCCGGCGTTCGCAATGTATCAGCACCTCCTCGTGAATAGCCCAAATAAACTATTGTTCTGGGTCACTTCCCCGTTAGCATGGCTTGATCAGCTGGCCTTGTTGCGTAGGTGTTAAGCCAAGGCACCAAACGGAGAATTTTGATGTTGCGCACTCTATTGCTGCCACTTGCTTTCGGGGCTCTATCTGCCCTCCCCGCATTTGCGGATAAGGTTACGACTTTCACGCTCGACAATGGGCTGGAAGCTGTGGTGATCGAGGATCACCGCGCCCCGGTTGTGACCCACATGCTGTGGTATCGCGTGGGATCTGCTGACGAGCCCGAGGGCAAATCTGGCATCGCGCATTTCTTGGAACACCTGATGTTCAAAGGCACCGCAACCGTCGCCCCGGGCGAGTTTTCGGCGGTGGTCGAAGCACAGGGCGGCAGTGACAACGCCTTCACCTCGTGGGATTATACCGGCTATTTTCAACGTGTTGCGGCCGACCGGCTAGAGCTGATGATGAAGATGGAGGCTGACCGGATGCGCGGCCTTATTCTGTCAGAAGACAATGTACGCACAGAACGCGGCGTAGTCTTGGAAGAGCGCAGCCAGCGCACCGATAGTGACGCCGGTGCCCTTTTCGGCGAACAGCGGCGCGCGGCGCAATATTTGAACCACCGTTACGGCGTGCCAATCATCGGTTGGCGCCATGAAATGGAAGGCCTCAACCGCGAGGATGCGCTGGATTTCTACCAGACCTATTACGCCCCGAATAACGCGATACTCGTGGTGGCAGGCGACGTGTCCCCCGATGAGGTGCGCGGATTGGCCGAGCAATATTACGGCCCGATCAAACCAACGCCCGGCCTGAAGCCGCGTGCCCGCCCGACCGAGCCGCCACAACTGGCCGAACGGCGCATGTCGATGTCTGACCCGCGTGTGGCACAGCCCTATGTGATCCGCACCTATCTTGCGCCAGAGCGTAACCCCGGTGATCAGGCCCGTCCTGCGGCCCTGACCTATCTGGCAGAGCTTTTGGGTGGCAATGGCACAACCTCGGTTCTGGCAAAGGCGCTGCAATTTGGCGAGGGTGCCAAAGCCGTTTACACCTCGGTTTTTTACAGCGGCGAGTCGCTGGATCAAACCAGTTTTGGCTTTGCCGTCGTGCCGGTCCCGGGTGTCAGCCTACAAGAAGCCGAAGATGCGGTGGATGGGGTTTTGGCGCAATTTTTGATCGATGGCGTCAATCTGCAAGCGTTTGAACGGATCAAACGCCAGCTGCGCGCCGCCGAAATTTACGCGCGCGACGATGTGAACGGTTTGGCGCGCACCTACGGCAGCGCCTTGACCTCTGGCCTAACAGTTGACGATGTGCAGGCTTGGCCACAGGTTTTGCAAGATGTCACCCCCGAAGATATCATGGCCGCCGCACGCGATGTTTTGGTGCGCCGGAATGCCGTTACTGGCTGGTTGTTGCGCGAAGATCCAAAGGAGGCAGGTCAATGAAATTGCGGTTCCTTATTGCGGCACTGGTCGCATTTGCGCTGCCCGCACAGGCTGAACTGCCGATCCAAGAGGTCAAAACGCCCGGTGGGCTGACCGCTTGGCTGATCGAAGATCACGGCATTCCCTTCACGGCGCTGGAAATCCGCTTCAAGGGCGGCACATCGCTGGACCCGGTTGAACAGCGCGGCGTTGTCAATCTGATGACCGCTTTGATCGAAGAAGGTGCGGGCGAACTTGACAGCCAAAGCTTTGCCGAGGCCCGCGATGCCTTGGCCGCGCGGTTCAGCTTCAATGCCGGGCAGGATTCGGTTTCGGTTTCCGCGCAGTTTCTGACGGAAAACCGCCCCGAAGCGATGACCCTGCTGCGCCAAGCCCTGACCGAACCGCGGTTCGATGCCGAGGCTGTAGAACGGGTGCGCGGCCAGGTTCTGTCAAATATCCGCTCTGACGCAAAGGACCCCGATACAATCGCCGCAAATGTGTTTGACCGCGCGACTTTTGGCAACCACCCCTATGGCGAAACCGGTGACGGATCCGAGGCTTCTGTCGCCGCGATCAGCCGCGCCGATATTTTGGCCGCGCATGATGCGGCATTGGCGCGCGACCGGGTCTTTATTGCAGCTGCGGGTGACATTTCCGCCGATGATCTGGCCGTATTGCTGGACGAGCTGTTTGCCGATTTGCCTGCCGTGGGTGCGCCATTGCCGAAACGGGCGGATTGGATGCTGAAGGGCGGCGTAACCGTCGTTGATTTCCCGACACCGCAATCGGTGATCCGTTTTGGCCATCAGGGTATCAAACGCGACGACCCTGATTTCTTTGCCGCCTTCATTTTGAACGAAATTCTGGGTGGCGGTCGGTTCACGGCACGTCTGATGACCGAAGTCCGTGACAAGCGCGGGCTGACCTACGGCATCAGCTCGTTCATTGCGCCGATGGATTATTCCGAGATGATGCTGGGCCAGTTTTCCAGCGCCAATGGAACAACCGCCGAGGCCATTGATCTGGTGCGGGCCGAATGGGCGCGGATGAAAGCGGATGGCGTGACCGAGGCTGAATTGGCCAAAACGAAGACCTATCTGACCGGCTCTTACCCCTTGCGATTCGATGGTAATGGCCCGATTGCGCGCATCTTGGTCGGGATGCAGATTGAAGGCCTGCCGATTGATTACGCCCAGACCCGCAACGCCCAGATCGAGGCTGTGACACAAGACGATGTGCTACAGGTTGCACAGCGTTTGTTGTTGCCAGAACAACTTCATTTCGTGGTTGTTGGTCAGCCAGACAATCTCGAATCCACGCCTTAACCGGTGTTGGAAAGCCGTGGATAACTCCGCGCTTTTGGTGGTCTAAACTGTGAGGCCATGCTAGAAATGGTGGCATGAGTGCCACCACCCGCAATATAGGCGCCGAATCCGCGCGCCCCGTCATCCGTCAATTGGATGAAGCTGCAATCAACCGGATTGCTGCAGGCGAGGTTGTGGAACGCCCCGCCTCTGCCGTGAAAGAGCTGGTCGAGAATGCGTTGGACGCTGGCGCACGCAGAATTTCAGTCGACTACGCCGATGGTGGCAAGACGCTGATCCGCGTCACCGATGATGGTTGTGGCATGACGGGCGATGACCTGCCGCTAGCTTTGTCGCGGCATGCGACCTCTAAAATTGATGGCTCGGATCTTTTGAACATTCAGTCCTTTGGCTTTCGCGGCGAGGCGCTGCCAAGCCTTGGGGCCGTGGGCCGCCTGACGATCACCAGCCGTGTCGCAGGGGGTGACGGTGTGGCGATCACGGTTGCGGGTTCGCGCATAGAACCGGTCCGGCCTGCGGCCTTGAACAGCGGCACCGTCGTCGAGCTGCGTGATTTGTTTTATGCCACGCCCGCGCGTCTGAAATTCATGCGCTCGGACCGGGCCGAAGCGCAAGCGATTGGCGAGGTAATCAAGCGGTTGGCGCTGGCCGAACCGTCGGTCGGCTTTACCCTGCGCGATACCTCTGGCGGTGGCGATGGCCGCGTGATGTTTCGCGCCGACCCCGAACAGGGCGACTTTTTTGATGCGCTGCGGGGACGGATCGCAGGCGTGTTGGGCCGCGATTTTGCCGATAACGCTTTGCCAATCGAGGCCACGCGCGAAGGGCTGCGGCTGGTCGGTTACGCCGCCTTGCCAACCTATTCGCGGGGCTCTTCTGCTGCGCAATATCTGTTTGTGAACGGCCGCCCGGTGCAAGACCGGATTCTGTTTGGCGCCTTACGTGCCGCCTATATGGATGTGCTCAGCCGGGATCGGCACCCGGCGGCAGTGCTCAATATCATCTGCGATCCGCAAGGTGTTGACGTCAACGTCCACCCCGCGAAATCAGAGGTCCGGTTTCGCGATCCATCCTTGGCGCGCGGGCTGATCGTCTCGGCCCTGCGGCACGCATTGGCAGAGGCGGGGCATCGCGCCTCGTCGACCGTTGGGGCCGAAACCTTGGCGGCGTTTCAGCCAGAACCAAACGCACCACCGCGCATTTACCAGATGGACCGCCCCACAGGCACCGCCATCCGCCACGCCTATGCATTTCAAGCGCCAGAAGCGCAATCCGGGATGGGCTTTGCCGAGGCTCCCTCGGCCCGCTTCGAACCTGCCCCGCCGCAAACGCAAGACGAGGCCCGCCCTTTAGGGGCTGCCCGCGCGCAGGTGCATGAGAATTACATCATCGCGCAGACCGCTGATGGCATGGTGATCGTGGATCAGCACGCAGCCCACGAGCGGCTGGTGTACGAGCGCCTAAAAGCGCAGCGCGCAGATACCGGCATCGCGGGACAAGCGCTGTTGATCCCTGAAATCGTTGAACTTTCCGCAGGGGATGCCGCCCGCTTGCTGGAAATTGCACCCGAGCTGGCCGAACTTGGTCTTGGCCTCGAGGCATTTGGGGGCAACGCCATCGCCGTGCATGAAACCCCTGCCATTTTGGGCCGCATCGATGCAGCCGCCCTGATCCGCGATATTTTGGATGACCTTGCCGATTTGGGTACGTCGGATCGGTTGCAAGCCAAGCTGGATGCCGTTCTCAGCCGCATGTCCTGCCATGGCTCTATCCGTTCTGGTCGCCAAATGCGCGCCGAGGAAATGAACGCCCTGCTGCGCGAAATGGAAGCAACACCGATGTCCGGCCAATGCAACCATGGCCGCCCAACCTATGTCGAACTGAAGCTTGCCGATATCGAAAAACTGTTTGGCCGCCGATGATCGAGATCGCGGGCCAAGTCTACAATTGGGACGACCCGCTGGTGTTGATCATCGGCGGCGTGGCGCTGGTGGTGCTGGCATTCTTCGTGCTGATCTTGCGGGCCACCGGCCAAGCCGCCCGCGCGGCAGAGCCTTTATTGCGCGAAATGGGCTGGCTTGGGCAGCGTGTTCAGCATCTGTCCGAAGGTCAGGAACGGCTGGCGGGCGGGCTGCACCATGTGTCCGAAACCCAAGCCCACAGCCAAACCGCAATGCTGCAACTGATGGAAAAGCGGTTGTCAGAAGTGCAGCGCGGCATGACTGAAACCCTGCACGGCACCTCGACCCGCACCGCGCGCAGTTTGGGCGAGCTACAGCAGCGGCTGCAAACCATCGACAAAGCGCAGGCAAATATCGAAAAGCTGTCGGGCAATGTTCTTGGCCTGCAAGATATTCTGTCCAACAAGCAAACGCGCGGCGCTTTTGGCGAAATTCAACTGAATGATATCGTCCGCAAGGCCCTGCCCTCGGACGCCTACACCATGCAGGCCACGCTTTCGAACGGCAAGCGCGCCGATTGCCTGATCCATTTACCCAACCCCCCCGGCCCGATTGTGATCGACAGCAAATTCCCGCTAGAGGCTTACGAGGCGCTGCGGCGGGCCGAGACGCCGCAAGCGGTGCTGGATGCGCAGCGCTTCATGCGAATTTCCGTCAAAGCCCATATCAAGGCCATTTCCGAGAAATACATTCTTGACGGTGAAACCGCGGATGGCGCGCTGATGTTTCTACCCTCCGAAGCGGTCTATGCGGAACTGCACGCGAATTTTCCCGAACTGGTGCGGGACGGGTTTGAGGCGAAAGTCTGGATCGTTTCGCCCACGACCTGCATGGCGACGCTGAACACGATGCGGGCTGTGCTGAAAGACGCACGGATGCGCGAACAGGCCGGGATGATCCGCGCGACCTTGCGGCTTTTGCACCGCGATGTCGAACTGGTGGTTGAGCGGGTCGATAAGCTGAACAGCCATTTCAATCAAGCGCGCGGCGATCTGGAACAGATCAACACCGCCGCCGAGCGGGCAGGCAAACGTGCCGCCAAGCTGGATAATTTCGACTTCGAGGAAATCACGCCCGAGCCGATCGTGCCGGTTATTGGTGGCCAAGCGGCAGAGTAACTTGAGGTTGCGCGCAGGTCAGATCTCGGTTGGAAATTGCCCACCTACAACCTCAAGTGTGACGTGATCGGAACCTGGTGAACGGCTGCTTTCAGACGGCAAATATCCAATTATGTGGTCAAGTGACCTGATCTGAAAACAGCTTTGGGCACGCATTTGCAAAAACCCGGGTAAAGGAACGACCTGAATAGACTCGCGCGCAAACAGCCCGTTCAGATCCGAAAGAATGGCTGTGCGATCCGCGCCAAAAGGCCGTTGAAGCGCAAAGGCGCGTCGGTGGCAGCAAGGCAAATACAATCTAGCCCGGCCTCGGCAATCGGTTGGTGGTTTAGATCCTCATTCGCGATCTCTAGGTCGCCGGGGCCGAAGCGGTCAGTCTCGTCGCGAAACGCCCCTTGCAAAACCAGCGTCAGTTCGGTGCCGCGATGACCGTGATCGGGCACATATTGCCCGGCTGGGATGTAAAGCAGGCGCGCCGAGGCATCTGATGTCGTTGGCAAAATCGCTTGACGCACGCCCATGCCAAGGCTGCGCCATTTCACCGCCGACAGATCGCCGCCGACATAATCGGCCAACGGTCCCGGGAAAACTCCCTGACGCCGCGACGGTGTGGGTGCGGGCGGCGCGGATTGGATGCGTGTAAGCGTTGCAGCAAGGCTGCCCTCGGCCATATCAACGCTGTCGGTGGCCGCGACCACCGCACCGCCAATGGCATCAAAGGTCCCCATCCGCGCGCGACACTCATCGCAAAGCGACAGATGCGTGGCCAGCACAAGGCTAAACGCCTCGGGCAATTGACCAGCCGAATAGGCCATGAGCAGGGGGTCGGAAATATGGTGGCGTATCGTCATATCAGTGCTTTCAAGTCATCTTGTGGCGCAAACGTTCCAGCGCCAGCCGGATGCGGGATTTAATTGTGCCGAGGGGAAGCCCGGTTTGAGCCGCAATCTCGCTATGCGAGAGGTCGCCGAAATAGGCTTTCTCGATCAGGTCGCGTTGTTTTTCGGGCAAAAGTGCCAGGGCCTCGCCCAGCTTCTCGCAATCTTGCGCCAGCTCCAGCGCCTCTTGCTGATCGGGGGCGGCCTCTGGGCCCCAAGGCAGGTCCTCGGGTTCCGGGCGGCGCTGCTTGCGTAATGCATCGATGCGTCGGTTGCGCGCGATGGTAAAGACCCAGGTGGCGACAGAGGCGCGCGTCGGGTCAAACAGATGCGATTTTTGCCAAAGCGTTGCCATGACATCTTGCGCGCATTCCTCGGCCAAGGCCGCCGATGCGCCCGATTTCATCAAAAACCCTTTGATCCTTGGCGCGAAATGGCGAAACAGCGCGGCAAAAGCCGCTTGGTCTTGATGGTCACGGATGCGCAGCACAAATGCTGCCCAATCGGTTTCCTGCACGCCCTTTGTCACTCGCTGCCTTTCCCGGCGCTGCAACAGAGCACCTGCCGGCACATCATAGGGCCGGCCTGCGGGGCTTGCATCTGGTTTTTCATATAGTGTTGCATCATACATAAACCTGTTACGTGCGATAATCTGCCTTGGATCACCCCGCACTGGATTTTTGTGCATATTGGCAGAAGTTTGATCCAGCACCGCCTGTGCCTCGTAAGGTAAGAACATATCCAAACAGGAACAACCATGCCGTTTCAGCTGCAAAGTCCGATCCCGCGCCGTATTGCCATTATTGGGGGCGGTATTTCCGGCATGGCGGCGGCGCATCTTTTGGCAAAAGACCACAAGATCGTGCTGTTTGAGGCCGAGAACCGGTTGGGCGGCCACGCCCGTACCGTGATCGCAGGGAAAAACGGCAATCAACCTGTGGATACCGGGTTTATCGTTTTCAATCAGGTGAACTACCCCAATCTGGTGGCTCTGTTCAACACGCTCAACGTGCCAACCGTCAAAAGCAATATGAGCTTTGGCGCCTCGATCGGTGGCGGGAGGTTTGAATATGGCTTTCGCGACTGGTCAGGGCTGGTCGCACAAAAGCGTAATGTGGCGAACCCGCGGTATTGGGGCATGCTGCGCGACATCATGAAATTTAATGCGCAGGCAGAGGCTTTGGCGGGCGATGGCGCAATCACCATCCGCGATTTTCTGGCCAAGCTGGGCACAGGGGCGTGGTTTCGCGATTACTATCTGTTGCCCTTGTCTGGGGCCATTTGGTCGACACCAACCCAAGGGATTTTGGATTTTCCGGCCCGCGCGATGATTGATTTCTTCAAGAACCATGCGTTGCTTGGCGTGACGGGGCAGCACCAATGGTACACGGTTCAAGGCGGCTCGGTCGAATATGTGCGCCGGGTGCAGGCCGCCCTGACCGCCGCCGGTGCTGACCTTCGATTGGGGGCAAAAGTTGCAGGCGTGCGGCGCGAGGCGGGCAAGGTTTTGCTCCGCGCGCAAGGCGCCGAATGGGAAAGCTTTGACGACGTGATCTTTGCCACCCATTCCGACGATACGCTGCGCCTTCTGACCGACCCAAGTGCGGCAGAAACCGCAGCCCTGTCGGCCATCCGCTACCAACCAAACGAGGTGGTGCTGCATGCCGATGCGGCGATGATGCCCAAGCGCCGGGCGGCCTGGGCCTCGTGGGTTTATGTCGAGGGGGCTGGGCCAAGGCCCGACCGGATTGACCTGACCTATTGGATGAATTCGCTGCAACCGATCCCGATGGACGATCCGCATTTCGTGACCCTTAACGCCAATCGCCCGATCCGAGACGAGCTGATTTATGATCAGGTCACGTTCCGGCACCCGGTCTATGATTTGGCGGCATTGGCGGCACAAACGCAGATCCGCGCGATGAACGGCACGCAAAACACTTGGTTTTGCGGCGCCTGGATGCGCAACGGCTTTCACGAAGACGGTTTTGCCAGCGCCGTTGATGTGGTTCAAGCCCTGCAAGCCACGCCGAAGCAGGCGATTGCGGCCGAATGAAAACGCCCGAACATATCAGGGCGCAGACCTTTCACGGACGGCGCGGCGCGGTGCAAAACGCATTTCGTTACGGCGTGGATTACCTGCTGCTGGACCCGAACACCACCGACGGCCCGCGCTTGTTTTCACGCAACCGGCGCAACCTGACCTCGCTTTGGGACCAAGATCATGGCGGTGCCCCCAAAGCCGGGCGCGGGATTGACTGGGTGCACGCGGTTTTGGCCCGCAACGCGTTGCCCGGCGCGGATCAAGTGTTGCTTTTGGCGCAGCCGCGCGTGTTTGGTCATGTCTTCAACCCCGTATCGTTCTGGCTGTGCCATGATGCGACAGGCGCGTTGCGCGTCGTAATTGCGGAAGTGTCCAACACCTTCGGCGACCGACATTCCTATCTGTGCCACCGTGACGATCTTGCGCCGATCACCCGCGAAGACCACATCATCGCCCAGAAAATCTTTCATGTATCTCCGTTCCAACCGGTTGAGGGCAGCTACAGCTTTCGCTTCGATATCACCCCCCTGCGTATCGGAATTTTCATCGACTACAGTCAGGGCGAGGGCGGGCTGCTCGCGACCTTGGTCGGCCCGCGCATGCCCTTGACCAACCGCGCCATTTTGGGGGCTTGCCTGCGCAGGCCCTTCGGTTCACGCCGCGTCTTGGCACTGATCCATTGGCAGGCGCTGCGGCTTTGGCTGAAGCGTGCTGGGTTTTTTGCGCGCCCCGAACCACCAGAACAGGAGGTCTCATGACAAGCCTGCTGCCTTGGTCGCTATTTGCCGCAATGATCGCCTCGGCGGGTCTGCCGATCTATATCCATGCGCCGAAGTTTTACGTCGATGAATATGGTGTTTCGCTGACGGCTTTGGGGCTGGTCCTGTTCGGGTTGCGGCTGCTGGATGTGGTGCAGGACCCGGCCTTGGGCTGGCTGGCCGAAAAAGGCCGTGACTTTCGCGCCGCGATGGTGGCATTCGGCGGTATGATGATGGCCATCGCAATGGTGGCACTGTTCGCCATCCCGCCGCTTTTGCCACCGCTTTGGTGGTTTGCGCTGTGCCTTACAGCGCTGTTTTCCGGGTTTTCACTGCTGACGATCTGCTTTTATGCACAAGGCGTTGCCAAGGCAAAAGCACTGCCAAATGGCCATTTGCGACTGGCGAGTTGGCGCGAATCCGGGTCATTGGTCGGTATCGCCTTGGCCGCCGCTGCCCCAACCGTCCTGGCCTTGGTCAGCGACCGCCCCTTTGCTGCTTTCGCCTTTGGTTTCGCCGCATTGGTGCTTTTGGCCGTCTGGGCAATGCGCTGCGAATGGGGGCAGGTGCAGCTTACCCCGGCCCCTTCGGCCTTCGCGATTTTGGGCGACCGCAAGACCCAGGGCTTGCTGACCCTCGCTTTGGTCAATGCAGCCCCGGTGGCTGTCACCTCGACCTTGTTTTTGTTCTTCGTCGAAAGCCGCCTTGAAGCACCGGGGCTCGAGGGGCCCTTGCTGCTGTTGTTCTTTCTTTCTGCCGCGCTGACCGCCCCATTTTGGGCATATCTGGCCCAACGTATCGGGCAACGCCGCGCCTTGATGGCAGGTATGGCATTGGCCGTGATCAGCTTTGGCTTTGCGCTGGGTCTACGCGCAGGCGACACGGTGGCATTCGCCTTGATCTGTGCGGCATCCGGTGCGGCCCTGGCGGCCGATATGGTGCTGCTGCCAGCCGTTTTCGCACGGCATCTGGCCGAAAATGGTGGCGAGGCGATGGGCTTTGGCCTGTGGTCCTTTGCCTCTAAACTGATGCTGGCCGTTGCCGCCGTTACCGTTTTCCCGCTTTTGCAAATGCGCGGCTACGTATCCGGCCCGATCAATTCACAAGACGCGTTGCAAATGTTGACGCTGCTTTACGCAGGCCTGCCCTGTGCCTTGAAACTGCTGGCAATGGCTTTGCTGGCTCGAACCGATATACCGGAGGCTGCCCGATGACACTCTTCTTGATTGGCGCGATGCTGATGCTGGGTCTCATACTGCTTATCCAGCGGTTCTTTGGGTTTTCCGCCCAGAAACCCCAGGATTACGCAGGCAAGTCCCCTGCCTTTGATCTGCGCCGCCACTTGAACGGCCCGATGCTGTGCGAGGGCGTGATCTATGGGCCAATGGGCCGTGTCGCTTCGCGTTTCGTGGCGCAAATGCATGGCGATTGGCAGGGCAATACCGGCACCTTTACCGAGAAATTTCGCTATGACACGGGCCTGCTGCAAGACCGTTGTTGGTCCTTGATGCTGGGCAATGATGGTGTCATCCACGCCGAGGCACCGGATCTGATCGGTCAGGGGCATGGTCGCAGTCAAGGCCCCGGCGTGGTGCTGCGCTACCGTATCCGGTTGGATGAGGCGGCGGGCGGGCATGTGTTGGACGTAACCGACTGGATGTATCTGATGGAGAATGGCACGATCATCAATCGCAGCCAGTTCCGAAAGTGGGGGGTCAAAGTGGCCGAGCTGATAGCGACCATGCGCCCCGCCCCAGAAGGCGGCATTGCATGAAACAGTGGCAGGGCAAACGGTATTGGTTGGTCGGCGCCAGCGAAGGGCTTGGACTGGCTCTGGCAAAACAGATTAACGCGGCAGGGGCCGAGGTGATCCTCTCTGCCCGGTCCGCAGATGGGCTGGCAAAAGCACTGGCGCAAATGCCGGGCAAAGCCAGCGCGGTTGCCTTAGACGTATCAGATGACGCATCCGTCGCAGCCGCCGCCCAAACCGTTGGTGCCGTCGATGGCATGGTCTATCTGGCCGGCGTTTACTGGCCCATGACCGCACAAGACTGGAACGCGCAACAGGTCACCGCGATGTGCGATATCAACTTCACCGGCTGCGCCCGGATGATTGGGGCCGTGCTGCCCGACATGCTGGCACGCGGCAGCGGGCATCTGGTCATCACAGGCTCTTTGTCTGGGTTTCGCGGCCTGCCCGGTGCCATCGGCTATGCCGCTTCAAAAGCCGGGACCATGGCTTTGGCCGAATGCCTTTACGCCGATCTGCGCAGCTCTGGCCTGACCGTACAGCTTGCCAATCCCGGTTTTATCCGCACCCGGCTAACCCAGAAAAACACCTTCGCGATGCCCTTCTTGATGGAACCCGATCAGGCCGCCCGCCATATGTTTGAACTGATGCAAACCGAGCGTTTCAAATTCAGCTTCCCAACCGCTTTCTCTTGGCTGTTCCGACTGTCACAATTCCTGCCAGACTGGGCCTATTACCGCCTCTTCGCCCCTAAATAGCATCCCTTCATCTGTTCGAAAATATCCCACGGGGGGTCCGGGGGGTGTGAAACACCCCGGCGCTCGGCACAGGCATACCCGTCAAATCGACGCGATATGCGCCTCAAACAGCACCTTAGCGCGGCCCCAAACACCCGCCTCCAAATCCTGCAATGTCAAAAGCGATGGCAACAATTGCGCCGCGAAATCCTCGCTGCTTTCCACTGGCAAAAGCGATGGCAGATTGTCGATGGCTGTCACATCCAACACAGGGTTTTCGGCCACACGCAAGGCCGGCGCATCCCAATCGGTTGCACGATCATAAACTTTGATCGGCGAAAAATCCGAACCCGGATCGCAGGCAATATCACCGATCACGCGCAGCGCCCGATCGTCGGTTATAGCACTGGCTGGCACAAAAACCGGGCATCCGGGCCGTGCAAGGATACAGTTCAGAAAAATCTCATGCGCCAATATCTCTGGATATGGCCCACCATTTGCGGTCTCGGCCATATCCCATTTGGTCACGCCAATCCCCAGCGCCTCGCATAGATCCGAGGCCCCAGTACCGACCCGCCCCAGCGCCCCGATCACAATTACCCGTGGGCGCCCGCCGCCCAAATCCGCAGCCAGATCCGCCAACAACGCCTGCTTGCCAAGGTATTTCGCCACGCTCAACGCGGCCCCCCCGCGCTGCTGCGCCGCCCAGCATTTTAGGGCAACCGCCGCACCCGCAAAGCCCGCCCAATAGCCAAAGGCCGCGACACGGCGCCCGTCCTCGCCCGTCAAATATTCGATGTCATAAAGCGTGCCACCCCCCGCCTTGAAGCGGCGCAGCAAGCGTTGCCCTGCGGCTTGACCCTTATAGGCATGGCCAAAAAAGAGATGCCGATGGGTCAGCGGTGATCCGTCTTCCGGCAGCTCTTTCAGCCCAAAAATCACCGCCTGGGCAGGGGC
>JBLIGH010000018.1:0-17948 GCA_047636855.1 Pseudorhodobacter sp. | reverse complement strand
GAAATGGCCCGGGTTGCGCGCAAGGTTTGGCGCGGTCGCTGTGCATATGATCGGGCCGTTGCAAACCAACAAAGCCAAGGTCGCGGTGGATCTGTTCGACGCGATCCACACGCTGGACCGGCCAAGCCTTGCGACCAAACTGGCCGCTTTGGCACAGGCACGTGGGGCTTGCCCCGACTTGTTCGTGCAGGTCAATACCGGGTCAGAGCCGCAAAAAGCCGGGGTGCTGCCGGGCGATACCGATGCCTTCGTAGCCTCTGCCCGCGCGCTGGACCTGCCCATTCTGGGCCTGATGTGCATCCCGCCCGAAGATCAGGACCCTCGCCCGCATTTCCGCGCGCTTGTGGCGATTGCCGCGCGCAATGGGCTGTCAGGCCTGTCGATGGGGATGAGCAGCGATTTTGAGGTGGCGATTGCCGAGGGGGCCACCCATATCCGGGTCGGTTCGGCCATCTTCGGCGCACGGGATTATGGGTAAGATAGCAGCGCTGGTTCTATGCGCGACCCTGCTGGCCGCGCCGCTTGCCGCAGAAGAGCTGCGGTTTCGCGCCAGCTTTGGCGGGTAAGATCTGGGATGGGTGCGCTACCGCGCTGACGGCGCTTCGGCCGAATTGCAAAGCCGGTTTGCCAATACGCCCTTGGGGGTTTTTGACGGCAGCTTTGAGGCAACAACGAACACCGCCAAAGGTGCCACCGCCTATCATAGCGTCGGCATTTCCACGCGTAAAACCCGTGAGATCAGCCATAGCCTGGATCAAAACGGTCGTGTCACAGCCGTATCTGTAAAGCCGAACAGCCAACGCACCGCGCTTTCGGTTCTTGCCGCCGTGCCGCAAAGCGTGGTGAACCCGGTCACCGGTTTTGGCCAGCTTGTTACAGGCCGCAGTTGCCCGGGGCCGATCAAGATCTATGACGGGCGCCGCGTGGCGCAAATCGGGTTGAAAAGCCAATCCGTTCAAAACGGCATTCTAACTTGCCTGATGGATTACCGGGTGGTCGCCGGTCCGGGGCATTTGTCGCCATTCCGGTTCACCGCGTTCAATCTGACGCTAACCTATGACCTCGCAAAGGCCCAGCAGGGGCCAAGACAGATCGCGCTGCGAACCGGGCTGTTCGAGGTTGTGTTGCGCCGCTAGCCGCGGATCACCAAGCGGGTGCCAATTCGGACGTGGGCGGCAATCCACAGCAAATCCGGGCGCGCGAACGCAACGCAGCCCGCCGTCGGGTAGCCCGGCCTGCGCCAACTGTGCACAAAAATCGCCGAGCCTTTGCCGGGGGTCGCGTCTGGCCAGTTCCAATCGGTGATCATCACCAGATCATACAACGGGTCGGCACGGCGCATCACCTCGTGGCTAAAGCCATGGGGCGCGCGCACCAGATGGTTATAGTCGGGGTCGCGCACATCATCAGACCAAAGGTCACGCGGGCCGATGGGCACGGCCCAGGACGGTAGATTGACGCGGCACAGCCGGTCGGGGCGAAAATACATCCCCATGATGCGGTGCGTGCCGGTCGGTGTGGCTCCATCGCCCTCGCGCTTGTCATGGGTCAGGCCACTGCGCCCAAGCGTGCAGGGCAGATGCCGGCCCCAAAAGCGCGCGCCTGTGGGGGTCACGGTGATGTCGTCTTGCCTCATAACAGATGCCCCGACTTCGCGGCTTTGGTCGCCAGATAGGCGGCGTTTTGGTCGGTTTGTCCGACCCTCAGCGGCACATGTTCGGTCACTTCAATGCCCATTGCTTGCATCATTTCGATCTTGGCCGGGTTATTTGTCAGCAGGCGAACGGCGCTAAACCCCATCTCTCGCAGGATCGAAGTGCCCAGCCGAAAGTCGCGCTCGTCATCCTCAAAGCCAAGTCGGTGGTTGGCTTCAACCGTGTCAAACCCTTGATCTTGCAAAGAATAGGCGCGCATCTTATTGGCAAGCCCGATGCCGCGCCCTTCTTGGTTCAGGTACAGCAAAACGCCAGCGCCTTGCGCGCCCATCTGCGCCAATGCCGCGCGCAATTGTGGCCCGCAATCGCATTTCAAGCTGCCAAGCACATCGCCGGTAAAGCAGGCCGAGTGCAGCCGCGTGAGCACCGGTGCCGCGCGGTCCGGGCGACCAACCTCGATCGCATAATGCTCTGGCCCGCCATCTTCGGGGCGAAACACATGGACCCGGCCAGCCCCCGCGGCGGCCATTGGCAAGCCTGCCGCGATGACTGGGTGAAGGGGGGAATTGCGCAACAGCTCTGCCCCGGTTTGCGCCAAAGGCAGCACCGTCAGCTGGCCTGCATCAAAATCCTGCACGGGCACGACGACAACGGCTGGCAAAAGCTGCGCCGATTTGGCCAGCGCCAAACCCGCCCGGTGCAACGCGGCCGAACCGTCGCGCAGGCCGCGCAACGGGCCTTTCATCGGCACCCGCAGATCATCTGCCGGGTCGGCCAGCGCTATCACCCATTCCAAGCCCGCAGTTGCAGGCAAGACGACGCGCACAAGGTCGCCGTCATAGGCCGGCGTCTTCAACGTTTCGGCGCGACGGGCGGTCAGGGCCAACTCTGGCACCCCCAGCGCGCGCAAATCCGCAAGCCGCGCGGCCGTCAACGCCTCGACAGCGACGACCAATGCTTGGCCATCATCGCCTGAAATCACCACCGGGACCCCCATGCGCAGATCACCCCGCGCGCGCGTCAATCGTTCTACGATGGTCAGCCCAAGCGCCATATACCCCCCTATGCTGCCTTCTTTAGTAATCAAAGCTTGTGGAAATTGAAACATACAGCCGCTTTCTGACACGTCCACGTGAGAAGTTTGCAGCATATCTTGCCGGATCCGTATACTGGGCGCATCTCTGTCTCAACGAAGAAGGAGTAAGCCGATGGCGTCTTTGCGAAAAATACTTCTGGTCGACGATGATGACGACCTGCGTGAGGCACTTAGCGAACAGCTGGTGATGACCGAGGATTTCGATGTGTTCGAGGCCGGAAGTGGCGCCGAAGGCATGGAGCGGGTGAAAGAAGGTCTGTACGACCTTGTGATCCTTGATGTTGGCCTGCCCGACACCGATGGTCGCGAGCTGTGCCGCCGCATGCGCAAAACGGGGGTGAAGTGCCCGATTGTGATGCTGACGGGGCATGACACGGATGCCGACACCATTCTGGGTCTTGATGCCGGTGCCAATGATTACATCACGAAACCCTTCAAGTTTCCGGTCTTGTTGGCCCGCGTTCGCGCGCAATTGCGCCAGCATGAGCAGTCCGAAGATGCAGTGTTCCAGCTTGGGCCATATACGTTCAAGCCTTCGCAAAAGATCTTGCTGGACGAGAAAGACAAGAAGATCCATCTGACGGAAAAAGAGACCAATATCCTCAAGTTCCTGTACCGCGCCAGCCAAGGTGTTGTGGCACGTGACGTGCTGCTCCACGAGGTTTGGGGGTATAATGCGGGCGTTACGACCCACACGCTTGAGACGCATATTTACCGTCTTCGCCAGAAGATTGAACCCGATCCCTCCAACGCACGTTTGCTTGTCACAGAGTCCGGTGGATACAGACTTGTTGCCTGATAGCCATATTGTTGCCAGAATCGGCTGCAATGATGAACAAACGGCGCAATTGTAGCGTATAGTGAATTCAGAGTTCCCTTGGTCGTGTCAGGGTTATGACGCGGCATCCTCCCTGTTGGACCTGGCCGGGCCTCGTGCCCGGTCTTTTTTTGCCCTGAATCTTGGATAATTGATTTGGGTCAGTCTTTGTTAACGAAAATGCAGTTACCTAAAGCCTCCTCCCTGTTGGACCTGAGCGCTTTGTGTTTCCTTGCATCCGCAAACCAGACACAAAGCGCATTTTTTTCGGGCTTTGCGCAATTTTAGTCCGTGCGCAAACGGATCAACGCATAATTCAAGACGCAAAAGATCACCGTCGCCGCAAAGGCAAAAGGCAATCGCAGCGCCAGCTCGCGGCCCATCACCTGCTCGGCGCTCCACATTTGGCCATTGGCGGTTTCCAGATCGGCCTTATCAACGACAGTGGGTAGGATGGTTTGCGCGGCATTGTCACGCAGCACCTCGGCACTGCCCAACAGAAAAGCAAGCAAGGACAGCGCGATAATCGCCGTCGTGCCAGCCTCTGCCGGAAGTGGCAAACTGGCTTGCGATAGAACCAAAGCCACGACGATCAGCGTCAGCAGCAATCGCACCAAATCCGCGCGCACCATCAGGCGGCGACGGTCCAAACCCCAGCCGGTAGTTTCGGTTTTTGGCAAGCAGCACAGGGCACCTATTTGATCCGGAGGGTCGAACAAATGCACCGGGATTTCTAGGCGGGGTCCTTTGGGCTTGTCAAAGGCGATGCCCCATAGCAGCGCAGAACCCCTATAGCGGATGTCGCAAGGGCCGTGCTGTGCTTGGGTTGCGTTTCGCAGCCGCCACGGCGGTTAAATTATCGACCTGCCATTTGCGGGTGGCAGTTCGGGCGCGGCCTCTCTATCCTGCGCTTGGATCAGTCGGAGGAAGCCATGTCATTTACCCTAGCCACTTGGAACATCAACTCGGTTCGTTTGCGTGAAGATCTGGTGGCGCAGCTTTTGGCCGACGAGCAGCCCGACATCTTATGCTTGCAAGAATGCAAAAGCCCGGTTGAAAATATCCCGTTGGAGAAGTTTCAGGCCCTTGGCTATCGCTACATGGTTGCCCGGGGGCAAAAGGGTTATAACGGCGTGGCGATTTTGTCCAAGCTGCCGCTGATGGATGCAGGTGATAAGGATTTCGCACAGCTTGGCCAAGCCCGCCATGTTGCGGCCCGGCTGGAAAATGGCGTGACGATCCACAATTGCTATGTGCCTGCGGGCGGCGATATTCCCGACCGCGAACAGAATGAAAAATTCGGCCAAAAGCTCGATTTCCTAAGCGATATGCGCGACTGGTGCCGTTGGGAAAAGCCTGATCGCGCGATCTTGGTTGGCGATCTTAACATCGCCCCGCGCGAGGATGATGTTTGGAGCCATAAGGCGTTGCTGAAAATCGTCAGCCACACGCCGATCGAGGTAGAGCATTTTAACGCGACGATGGAGGCCGGCGATTGGGCCGATGTGACCCGCGCCGATATTCCCGAAGGCCAGCTGTACAGCTGGTGGTCCTACCGCGCCAAGGATTGGGATACTGCCGACAAGGGGCGCAGGCTGGACCATATTTGGGCCACCAAGGACATCGCGACCTCTGGCCATTCCAGCCGCATTTTGCGGGATGTGCGCGGATGGGACCGCCCCAGTGACCACGTGCCGATCTTTGCGACTTTTGACCTTTAAGCCATAGCGCGCAAAGCCTTTTGCACGGCGACCGCCAAGGCCGCATGGCCGGCGGCGTCAAAGTGGATACCGTCGATTGGGCTGGTTTGCAGCACTTGGCTGGCATCCAGAAAGCCAATGCCGCGCACTTGCGCCAGCGTGGCGTACTGCGCAGGCAGCGCGTGTGCTTTCGCTTCTGCCCCAAAGAACTCGCCCTGTAATGGCCCCAGCTCTTGCACCTGCGGCGGGCAGATCAGCAAGATCTTCAACCCCGGGTGCCGCGCCGCCATTTCAGGCCCATGCGCCACGTCGATCAAACCGGCAATCCCTGCAGTAATCGCCTCTGACCCCGCGCCGAACCGGGTTTTCAGGTCATTGGTGCCCAGCATGATTGTCATATAATCCAACGGCCCATGCGAGTTCAGCGCGATGCGCAAACCGATATTGCCATTCATATGATCGCCCATCACCGGGTCATCAAACCGGGTGGTGCGGCCCGGCAAGCCCTCTTCGACCAACGCCCAATCGGGGCCAAGGGCGGCAGCAAGGCGCGTGGGCCAGCGCATGCTTGCGTCAAACCGGCAATAGAGGCCGCGTGTGACAATCGGGGGCGTTCCGTGGGTATTGCTGTCGCCAAAGGTCATTAGGATCGGCATTCTTGGTCCTGTATGTTGTTTGACATATGCTAATCTGGGGAATGCGCCCTGCATAGACCCTGCATTCTCTCTTGGCCTTTGGTGGTCGGATGCGCATATAAGGGCAGAAGGTTTCACCAATGAGGAAAGCAATGCTGACATTTGGCAACGCGACAGAGACACCGGTCATTGATTTGATCAAAGATGGCACCGAAGCAAGCTTTGCGGTGGATGTAATCGAGACCAGCAACGACGTCCCGGTGATTGTGGATTTCTGGGCGCCATGGTGCGGCCCATGCAAGCAACTTGGGCCAGCGCTGGAAGCCGCTGTGACGGCGGCCAAAGGCAAGGTTCGCATGGTCAAGATCAATGTTGATGAAAGTCAGCAGCTTGCGACCCAACTGCGCATTCAGTCGATCCCGACAGTCTATGCCTTCTTCGAGGGCAAGCCGGTTGACGGGTTTCAGGGGGCCTTGTCAGGCTCGGAATTGAAAGCTTTCGTGGATAAAATCGGCGCGCTTGGCGGCGATGGCGGTCTGGCCGAGGCGCTAGAAGCAGCCGAGGCCATGTTGACCGAAGGCGAAGCAGTCGATGCCGCCGAAACCTTTGCCGCTATTTTGGAAGAAGAGCCGGAAAACGCAGGCGCCTTTGGCGGTCTGGTCCGGTCTTATCTGGTTCTGGGCGAGATCGAAAAAGCCGAAAGCCTGCTGGCGGCGGTTCCAATTAAGCTTACCAACGCCAAGGAAGTAGAGGCCGCGCGGGCCCAGCTTGCCTTGCTGCATCAAGCGGCCAAAGCCGGGCCGGAAGACGAGCTGCGCGCTTTGGTCGAAGCAGATCCAAACAATAACCAAGCCCGATTCGAATTGGCACAGGCGTTGCATGCCTCTGACAAGGTTGCAGAGGCCGTGGACGAATTGCTTGACCTGTTTCGGCGCGACCGCGATTGGAATGACGGTGCCGCCAAGTCGCAGCTGTTCATCATCTTTGATGCGCTGAAAGCCGAAGACCCGATAGCCCTGAAAGGCCGTCGCCGTTTGTCGTCGATGATATTTGCCTGATCCACAGCTCGGGCTACATAGGATGGCATGAAACATACAGCTGATCTTCCAGACACGATCTCGATTTTTCCATTGCCGGGCGCGCTGCTTTTGCCGCGCGCCCGACTGCCGCTGAACATTTTTGAGCCGCGCTATTTGCAAATGCTTGACGATTGCATGAAGACGCCAGACCGGCTGATTGGCCTGGTACAGCCGCGCGAAGTTCCGGCAGGGCAGGAAGCGGTCAGAGGTACACGGCTGCATTCCATTGGCTGTGCCGGGCGCATGACGGCATTTTCGGAAACCGAAGACGGGCGCTACATGGTCTCTTTGACCGGCGTCTCGCGGTTTCGGATTCTCGACGAGGTGCAAGGCTTTGCGCCTTACCGCCGGGCGCGCGTGGAATGGACCCCTTTTGTGCGCGACCGAGGCAAAGTCGAAAGCGACGCGGGTCTGGACAGGGTCGCGTTTATGGATCTGCTGTCACGGTTCTTCGACGCGATGGAGCTTTCGACGGATTGGAGCAGCCTGAAAGAGGCCGAGCCTGAATTACTGATCAATTCGCTGTCAATGCTGTGCCCTTTTACGCCGGAAGATAAGCAAGCGCTGCTAGAGGCGCCTTCGTTGAAAACCCGACGTGAAACCATCGTGACCTTGATTGAATTTGCCCTACGGGGCGGCGGCTCGGGCGAGGAGATGATGCAATGAGTGACACACCCGTTTTCGACCGAAAGATGCTAGAGGCTTTGGTCTGCCCCGTCAGTCAGGGTATGCTGTCTTTTGACGCCGAAAATCAGGAGTTGATTTCAAAACCTGCAAATTTGGCTTTTCCGATCCGCTCGGGCATTCCAATCATGCTGGTGTCGGAAGCCCGCATTCTGGATTGAACGGGACTGCGCCCGGCCGCGACCTAAATCGACTGGCCTTGCAACAGACGCGGCAAATCGCCTTGCAACCCTGCGGCCTGTCGGATGAATTTACGGCGCAGGCTAGGCAGTGCATTAACGGCCCCCAAGCCAAGGTCTCTGCCAAGACGTAAGATCGGGTTGTCGTTTGAAAACAGTTTGTTAACGGTATCCATCCCCAGCGCCAATGTGGTGGTGTCAAACCGGCGCCATTGCTGGTAGCGTTCCAACACATCGATTGCACCAATATCTTCGCCGCGCCGCTTGGCCTCGATCACCACCTGTGCCAAAGCGCCGACGTCGCGCAGCCCAAGGTTCAGACCCTGACCCGCAATCGGATGCACACCGTGCGCTGCATCCCCCACCAGCGCCAAGCGCGGCGCTGCAAAGTGATCCGCCAAGGTCAAGCTAAGCGGGTAGGTGTAGCGTGCACCGGCAAGCGAGATCTCACCCAGAAAATCACCAAAGCGCGGCCGCAGCGCCATAAGGTATTCGGCATCGGGCAGGGCGTGGATGGCTGCGGCGCGGGCCTCGGTTTCGCTCCAGACAATCGAGGACCGATTGCCAAGCAAAGGCAAGATCGCCAGCGGCCCTTCGGGCATAAAGAATTGTTGCGCAATACCGTTATGTGGCAAAGCATGATTGACGGCAGTGACCAATGCCGTTTGCCCGTAGCCCCAGCCAGACCGCTTGATGCCGGCCCGCAGGGCAGTGCCGCTGCTGCGGCCATCGCAGCCTACAATCAAACGCGCATTTAGGCTTTTGCCAGAGGCCAGCGTTATCGCAGCCGACGCAGGTGTCACGTGTTGCGCCGTGACCATTTCGCCCGATAGCAGGGTGATCAGCGGCTCGGCTGCCATGGCTGCAAGGAACGCCGCGTATAGGTGGCGGTCTTCGGCCATGAAGCCCATCGGGCCTTCCTCGATCTCGGCATGATCGAAGTTAAGGAAAAACGGCGCGGCGCCCTCGCCTGCATGACCATCCGACGCCTTGATCTGTAAAATCGGCTGCACTTTATCAGCGATCCCCGGCCAGACGCCAATCACCGACAGCAACCGCTTCGAGGCAATCGCCAACGCATAGGCGCGACCGTCAAACCCGGCCTCGCTGCGGGCCGGTGCAGGGCGGGCGTCAACAACCGTGACGCGCAGGCCGCCTTGCGCCAAAGCCAGCGCCAAAGCAGGGCCATTCAGCCCGCCACCTACAATCAGAATATCGGCATCGTGTTCCATAAGGTTAGTATGGCTGCACGGGCGGGATTGTCCATGCGCCGCAGTGACGCTACCGTTCGCCAAAGCAAGCAGGGGGTTGGCATGTCGGCGAAATGGCTTTGGATGACAGCGGCAGATTTGGGACGCGGCATTGAGGCGGGCAAAATCCACCCGATGGAGCTGACCGAGGCCTATCTGGATGCGATTGCGCGTCATGAATACGGCAATCGGATTTATTCGCGCACCACGCCGCGCCGGGCGCGCAGCATGGCGATTGCCGCTGCTGATCGGGCGAAAGCGGGCCAGCGGATTGGGCTGTTGGACGGGGTGCCGATTTCCTGGAAGGACCTGTTTGATGCATCTGGTGCGCCGTGCGAGGCGGGCTCGGCATTGCTGGCCGGGCGCGTGCCTGCAACGGATGCCGAGGTGTTGCGGGTTGCAACCACGCGCGGACTGGTCTGCCTTGGCAAGACCCATATGTCGGAACTCGCGTTTTCAGGGCTGGGCTTAAACCCGATTACAGCGACACCGCCAAATATAAATGACCCCGAGGCGGTGCCGGGCGGGTCGTCTTCGGGCGCTGCGGCCTCTGTCGCATTTGGGTTGGCTGCGGCTGGGGTCGGCTCTGATACCGGGGGGTCAGTGCGTATTCCGGCGGCTTGGAACGATCTTGTCGGGCTGAAAACCACACAGGGCCGGCTGCCGCTGACCGGCGTCGTGCCGCTGTGCGAGACATTTGATACCGTTGGCCCCTTGGCCAGAAGCGTCGAGGATTGCGCGCTGTTGCTTGCCGCGATGGAGGGCAGCAAGCCCGCCGACCTGACAGGCAGCAGCCTGAAAGGGGCCCGGCTTTTGGTCTTGCAGACCGTTGCGATGGATCAGCTGCGCTCTGCACCTGCCGCCGGGTTTGATGGCGCGGTGGACCGGCTGGCACGGGTGGGCGCGCGCATTGAAATCGGCCAGATTGCAGAAGTCGAATACGCCATGAGCCTTGCTGCCTTGCTGTTCACAGCAGAAGCCTATGGCATCTGGCGCGAAGTGATCGAAGACGCCCCGGAAAAAATGTTTCCGCGAATCCTAGATCGGTTTCGGTCTGGCGCCGGATTCTCGGGGGCGGATTATGTGGCGGGCTGGCGGCGGCTGACGGAATTGCGCCGCATCTGGGCACAGAAAACCGCCGCCTATGATGCGGTCATAATGCCGACAGCACCGAACCTGCCACCCAATGCCAAGCGCCTGATGGAAGATGACGCCTATTATGTTGCCGAAAACCTGTTGACCCTGCGCAACACGCGGATCGGCAATCTGTTTGGCCTTTGCGCGCTGACATTGCCCACCGGGCAGCCCTCGTGCGGCATCAGTTTCATGGCCGGACCGGGGCAGGAAGAACGCCTTTTGCGGCTGGGTGCGGCTGCTGAACGGGCATTAGGCTGAAAACTGTTTAAAAAGGCGGGTTAAAAAAGCCACAATCCCGCTTGCCAAGCACGGACAAACAAAGCGTTTTTCTGGACCCGGACGTCAAGGCCCGCTATCGTTGTATAAAACGGGGCGAGATGACTCCGAAAGATGAGGCAGTAATGGCATTTCCTGAGCGGTTTTCGAACCTGCCAGAATACGCGTTTCCGCGATTGCGGACACTCTTGGACGCTTACCCCCCGGGCGGCGAGGCTATAGCCATGACCATTGGCGAGCCGCGACACGCAATGCCGGATTTCGTTGGCCCGATCCTTGCAGCCAATCTTGCGGGTTTTGGCATCTACCCACCCAATGACGGCGCCCCCGAATTGCTGGCGGCAATCGCGGGTTGGGTCAAGCGGCGCTACGGCGTGGCATTAGAGCAAAACCAGATCATGGCCTTGAACGGCACGCGTGAAGGTTTGTTCAATGCAACCATTGCCCTTTGCCCCGAAAGCAAAGCGGGCCAGCGCCCCGTTGTGTTGATGCCGAACCCTTTCTATCAGGTCTATGCGGTTGCCGCCTTGGCCGTCGGGGCAGAACCGGTCTATGTGCCGGCCACCGCCGCCACGGGCTTTATGCCTGATTTCGCCAGCCTTCCCGCCGAGATTTTAAACCGTACTGCCGTGGCCTACCTGTGTTCGCCCGCCAACCCACAGGGTGCTGTTGCCTCGGTTGAATATTGGGCTGACCTTTTGGCATTGGCCGAAAAGCATGATTTCCAAGTTTTGGCCGATGAATGCTATGCCGAGATTTACCGCACCACACCGCCACCCGGTGTTCTGGCCGTGGCGCAAACGGTGGGCGCGGACCCGGAACGCGCGCTAAGCTTTCATTCGCTATCGAAACGGTCCAACATGCCAGGGCTACGGTCTGGGTTTGTGGCGGGTGGTTTGCAAAGCATCACCCGTATCCGTAAATTGCGGACGTTTGCCGGTACGCCATTGCCGATGCCCATCCAAAAAGTGTCAGAGGCGGCGTGGAATGACGAGGCCCATGTTGTGGCCTCGCGTGCGCAATATGTTGAAAAATTCGAACTGGCCGATCAGATCTTTGCAGATATGCAGGGGTATCAGTCACCCGAAGCCGGTTTCTTTTTGTGGCTACCGGTCCCTGATGGGGAAGAGGCCACTTTGAAACTGTGGCGCGAAACCGGCGTGCGCGTGCTTCCGGGCGCGTATCTTTCGCGTGACGTGGCTGGGGACAACCCCGGCACAGGCTATATCAGGGTGGCTTTGGTCGCCCCAAAAGCAGAAACGCAGCGCGGGCTGACCAAGCTTCGTGACTGCATCTACGGGCAAGGACGGTAACAGATGGCAGCTTATCAGACCAGGCAGCGCGATCCGCTTCTGGATCAGAACACGCAAGCGATGCTGGAACGACGCGGGCGCGAATTGCTGGGTGTTGGGCTGATCGTCTTGGCTTTGCTATTTGTTGCCCTTCTGGGCAGCTATTCCCAAAGTGATCCGGGTTGGATGGTTGCAACGGATGAACCTGTGAACAATTGGCTGGGGCGGTTTGGCGCTTCTGCTGCATCGACCCTCTTTATCATTTGCGGGGTTGGCGCTTGGGGCATCCCGATCATTCTTGGTTTCTGGGGCCTGCGCTTTGTCACCCATATCGGCGAAGACCGTGCGCTGAGCCGTGTGGTTTTTGCCGTGATCGCACTGGCGCTTGCCTCTGCTTTTGCCTCGACGCATCTGTCTGGGCCAAGCTGGCCGCATAATCCCATCGGGCTGGGTGGGCTGTTTGGCGATACTGTTCTGGCTGCATTTTTGAACATCTCACCGCTTGATACCGCCTTTTCCATGCGGCTCCTATCGATTGTGTTTGGTCTTTGCTTGTTGGCGATGAGCCTGTTTGTGACCGGGTTTGACATGGCCGAGCTGCGCCGCTTTGCCCAGTTTTTGCTTCGGGGTTCAGTAATGACCTATGCGGTGTTTTTGAAACTGGCGGGGCAATCTGCCGCTGCTTCGGTTCGGGTCGCCTCGGCGTTGCAAGAAAAGCGCCGCAATCGCAGGGAAATGGCCGCATCCGCGCCGACGGCCCCTCTGTTACAGCAATCTGGCAATATGGCCCCTGCGCCTTTGCGGGCGGAACGATCGGTGGGCATCAACTTTGCGCACCCCATCGCTGCGCGGGTGCAAGCGCCCCAAAACGAGGATCTGCTTGTTGAACCTCTGGGGCTGCCCCGCGAAAAACCGGGGCTTTTGGCGCGGATGCCGCAGCTGATCCGCCGCGCGACCTCTGCGACCGAGCCAGAGCTTGAATATATACCGCCATCGGGCAATAGCGAAGATCGCATCAAGGCGCGTATCAATGATGTCATCCGGTCGCGGGTACGGCAAATCCCGACCCAGCAAAATGTGGTTCAGGCCGCAATTGCACGCCGGGAACCGCCTTTGAACCGCCGTGGGCCAACGCCGTTAATCGCAACACCGCGCAGCGCGTCTACGATGCAACTGCCGCCACAGCCGCCCGTCTTGGCGCAGGCCACGGGTCAGGCGGGTCGACTGGTCGTGACATCTGCGATCCGCGCGTTGGCGCCAGATCAAACCCCTTATGTCGCAGCGCAAGACGAGACTGCACCCGAGGCGGAATATGACTGGGATAAGCCAGAAAGCACTGACTCTGACGATTACACCTATGATTACGGGGCTTTTGAGCCGGACTCTGAACCCGAGATCATCCGCGTTTCGTCGCCTGTGGCACGGACAAGCGCCCCTGATTTGCGCCGCATCGTGCAACCCGCCAGCAAAAAACCCATGGCCCCCTCGCGCCAAGCAAAAGCGGAGTCGCAGCCGCGCCTTTCGTTTGAAGACAATCAGTCAGATTATGAACTGCCACCATTAAGCCTGCTGAGCAGCGCCGATACGGCGCAGCGTCATGCGTTGTCGGAAGAGGCACTGGAAGAAAACGCACGGATGCTGGAATCGGTTTTGGACGATTACGGCGTGAAAGGCGAGATCATCGCCGTGCGCCCCGGCCCTGTGGTCACGCAATATGAATTGGAACCTGCGCCGGGCCTGAAAGCCAGCCGCGTGATTGGCTTGGCAGATGATATCGCCCGCTCGATGTCAGCCCTTTCGGCACGGGTATCAACCGTTCCGGGCCGGTCGGTTATTGGGATCGAACTGCCAAACGCATGGCGCGAAAAGGTTGTGCTGCGCGAAATTCTAGCCGCGCGCGACTTTGGCGACAGCAATATGAGCCTGCCACTGGCCTTGGGCAAAGACATCGCGGGCGAGCCGATTGTGGCCAACCTTGCCAAGATGCCTCACCTTTTGATTGCCGGGACGACGGGTTCGGGCAAATCGGTAGCGATCAATACGATGATCCTGTCGTTGCTGTACAAGCTGACGCCAGAAGAATGCCGCCTGATCATGATCGATCCAAAGATGCTTGAACTGAGCGTCTATGACGGCATCCCGCACCTGCTTTCGCCGGTTGTGACCGACCCTAAAAAGGCGGTTATTGCCTTGAAATGGGTCGTGGGCGAAATGGAAGAACGCTACCGCAAAATGTCCAAAATGGGCGTGCGCAATATCGAAGGCTTCAATGGTCGGGTGCGCGAGGCATTGGCCAAAGGCGAGATGTTCAAGCGCACGATCCAGACCGGGTTTGACGATGACACCGGCGAGCCGGTGTTCGAGACGGAAGAATTCGCGCCAGTCTCGTTGCCCTATATCGTGGTCGTCGTCGACGAGATGGCCGATTTGATGATGGTCGCGGGCAAAGAGATCGAAGCCTGTATTCAGCGTCTGGCACAGATGGCGCGGGCATCGGGTATTCACCTGATCATGGCGACACAGCGCCCCTCGGTTGATGTTATCACCGGCACGATCAAGGCGAACTTCCCTACCCGGATCTCGTTTCAGGTGACCTCGAAAATCGACAGCCGCACGATTCTGGGCGAAATGGGCGCCGAGCAGCTGCTGGGGATGGGCGATATGCTTTACATGGCAGGGGGGGCGAAAATCACCCGTATCCATGGCCCGTTTGTATCGGATGAAGAGGTCGAAGAGATCGTCAACCATCTGAAATCCTTTGGCCCGCCGACCTATATGTCGGGCGTTGTCGAAGGCGTGGACGAAGATAAGGAAAACGACATCGACGCGGTTCTGGGCCTTGGCGGCGGCGACGATGATAGCCTTTACGATCAAGCGGTTGCGATTGTCGCCAGAGATCGCAAATGTTCGACCTCCTATATTCAGCGCAAGCTGGGCATCGGCTATAACAAAGCCGCAAAGCTGGTCGAGCAGATGGAGGAAAACCACGTTATCACCTCTGCCAACCACGTCGGCAAACGCGAAATCCTGTTGCCCGAGAATTGACACAAAAACGGGTCCGCGCCCGCCCATTGCGTGATGACAAAGCCCTGTTATGGCAAAGGCTCGCTCACATCGCTGTGTGGGATTGTTGCGTGGGGCTGTAACCCACGGCAATGCCCCTTATATTAAGGACAGAGGCATAATGAGTGGGAACCACCATGAATCGCAGACATTTCTTTCGCACCATCGCAATTCCATTTGGGGCAATGGCATTGTTAACCGCGCTGGCCATGCCAGCGGCGGCCCAGAAAATCCCCCTGTCGGAACTGTCGCGCTATATGAATGCGCTGACAACGGCAGAGGCTGAATTCACCCAGATCAACGCAGATGGCTCGATTGGAACGGGCAAGCTGTTCATCCAGCGCCCCGGTCGCGTGCGCTTCGAATATGCGCCGCCAGACCGCAGCCTGGTCGTGGCGGGTGGCGGGCAGGTGGCGGTTTTCGATGCCAAGTCCAACCAGCCGCCCGAACAATACCCGCTATCGCGCACACCGCTGTCGATCATATTGGCGCGGAATGTCGATCTGGCCCGCGCGAAAATGGTTGTAGGTCATACCGAGGATGGCAACACCACCCGTGTCCGCGCCCAAGACCCCGAACACCCTGAATATGGCTCGATTGAACTTGTGTTCACCGCCGGGCCAACCGAGCTGCGTCAATGGGTAATCCGCGATGACGGCGGGTCAGAAACCACAGTGATTTTAGGGGAAATGACGCGGGGGATTGATATCGCCGCTTCGCTTTTCAATATCTCGCTAGAGGCTGATCGTCGCAATCGCTAGGTGCGGTGGGGGGCTGCGCCCCCCGCCATTACCGACGACAGCTGGCAAGTTGCCCGCGGTAAAGATCCGCGCGTTGGCCAACTTTTTCAGTGACTGCAAGCAGCCAGGGTTTGCTGTTATAGCTGCCCCGGGCATAGCCGGTGCGGCCTTCGTGATAAGCCAGATACTGCGCGCGCACATCCGATTTTGAGATGCCAAGCCTTTGCTGGGTCTCATCGAAATACCAGCCCATAAAATCGGTGGCATCGGTTATCCGGTCACGACGCGCCGAACGTCTGTTTTGATCCTTCTGGTATTCCTCCCAAGTGCCATCCAGCGCCTGCGAATACCCAAAGGCAGAGCTTTGCCGCCCCAAAGGAATAATCCCCAAAGCATATTTATGCGGGGTTTTGGCGTCGCCGATGAATCGGCTTTCTTGGTGGATAACAGCCATCAGCACATGCACAGGCACGCCCCAGCGCCGTTCGGTGTCTTGCATCGCTCGAAAGTACTGCGGTCTTTCACGTACAATGCTGCACGCGTTATCCAAATCACGGGGCGCGGAAAATCTGTCACCACCACCGCCGCAAGCGGCGAGAAGAAGAAGAAAAATTGCCGCGCGAAGAAACCTGCTCATGTGCCCCTCGCTTTATTCTTTTTTACCAACATAGGGCATAATTGCGGTTAGGGAAATGGTGCAAGCATCACAACTATATCAGAAATGCGAGAGTGAGCGGCAGGGTTGCAACGGAAAGCAGCGTCGAGACGATAACGAGCCCGGCAACCGCTTCGCTATCCGCGCCATATTTCTCGGCAAGCATATAGGATGTAACAGCAACAGGGGTACTGACCTGCAAAACCAGCACGGCCAATGCCACCGGTTCAAGTTGGAAATACAACCCCGCAGCAAAGCCAACGGCAATGCAAATGATCACACGCAACCCTGAAAGCCAGATTGCCCGACCCAGTTGACCCGGTTGCAATCGCGCCACAGCAACGCCCAGCGTGATCAGCATCATCGGAATACCGATCTGACCGACCAGATCCAGCGAGTTGGTCAGCCAAATCGGTGTCTGCCAACCCTGCCATAAAAACAACGCGCCCAACAACGTCGCTGCGACCATGGGTTCGCGGATGACTTTGCTCAACGAGCCGCCACCCGCCACAAGCCAAATTCCGAACGTAAAGCTCCACACCACCATGACGGCAAAGATCACGATGGCATAGCCGAAGCCTGTCTGACCGAAGGCGAACAGCGCCAGAGGCAAGCCAAGATTCCCGGTATTGCCAAAGATCAACGGCGCCAAATAAGTTCGCCGCTCAAACCCTGTGATCAAGATGAAGGCCCAAAAGATCAGCGACAGCGCGCCATATGCGACGATTGCCGCCAGCATGACCGCAGTTAAGGCCGAGGGATCGACTTCACTTTTCATCAACCCGGTGAAAATCAGGCACGGAACCGCAAGCGTCATCGACAGCCGCGTCACGAATTCCATACGGTATTCAATGCCCGCCTTGACCCAAAAGTAACCAATTAAGGTTAAAATTCCAACAGGAGCAATGACTTGCAGGACTGTAAGGAAGAGGTTCACAGACTGTTTCCCAATTTATTCGTGCTCGCAATGGACAAGACCCACATCAAAGGATTACTAACCAGTGTCGGGGGACGCAATAGATGTTAAAAACGCGCGCAAAATATCATTTGGGACAAGTGCTTCGGCACCGCAAACACCCGTTTCGCGGCGTGGTTTTTGACGTCGATGCGCTGTTTTCGAATACCGATGAATGGTACGAGAATATTCCAGAAGAAAGCCGGCCGCGAAAGAATCAGCCGTTCTATCATCTGCTGGCTGAAAACGACCAAAGCTATTATGTGGCCTATGTCTCCGAGCAAAATCTAATGCCGGACGAAACAGGCGAGCCTGTGGACCACCCCGATCTGCCAGATCTGTTTGGTGACTTCGAGGATGGCCGCTACCCTTTGCAGTTTCAACTAAACTGAAGCGCCCGCAAACCGGCCTGTTGGCGCGGACCCGATCACCCTTGGCACTGATCAACTGCTTGCCTGGTCGAGTTACAGGTGATGCCTGATAAACAGCGCCGCGCGTCAAGATAGGTTTGCATACCGGGCCCTATAGGTGGCTAAATTAGCAGGCTTTGCGCCCAAACTTGCCCAGCACCAAACAGCAATGCCGCAATCAACGCCAGCCGCCATATCGACCTGCGCAACAGCGCGCGCATAATGCCGCCAATGCCAAAGATCATACCCAACACAAGCCAGTAAAGCAGCCTCACTGCCCGGCGCCCCACGAGACCGAGACGTATTTGCGGGTGTAGAATTCTGC
>JBLIGH010000017.1:0-18064 GCA_047636855.1 Pseudorhodobacter sp. | reverse complement strand
CTTGCACATAGATCCCGCTCAACCGATACGGCCGCCCGCTTCAAAGCCCAACTTTGTAACGCTGTGATCCGCTTAAATCACACAAACTTTTAGTGCTTGTTATCGCAGTTTCGAGCAGCGTTCAGCGTAAAGAAACCCTTGGAGCTGCCATGACCTTATCTCGCCGCCATTTCTCGACCTTGCTCGCCGCGTCCGCGATGGCACCAACCGCGATATACGCGCAAAGCGACGATCCGTTCGTCTTGCTCTCGAATTTGCTTAGCAGTGACCCGGGAAGGGCATTTGCCGGTTTGGACGCGATCAGAACGCGCGGAAATCCCGATTTGGCAGCGGGTGTCATTCAGGCGATGCGGTTTTCCAACGCGCCACCAGAGCTGTTTTCGCAGACCCTAAAAGAGATAACCGGCGCAAATCCGGGCAATAGCTGGTTTGATTGGATGCTTTGGCAGGAACAAAACCCTCAGGTCAAACCCCATCCAAGCTTCATTGACTTCAAGCGCGACCTGTTTTTGCGCATCGACCCCAATTTCGATGTCTTTTTGAAGAAAGGGGACCTGCAACCGGACCGCATGAAAATCCGCTTCGAGGAAATCACCTGGGGCGGCGTGCAAAAGGACGGCATCCCCTCGCTTGACAATCCGACGTTGGTCGCGGCCGCAGATGCTAGCTATATGAAAGGCGACGATCTGATCTTCGGCGTCTCGATCAATGGCGACACGCGCGCCTATCCGCTGCGGATCATGGGCTGGCACGAGATGTTTAACGAGACGATCGGCGGCGTGCCGGTGGCCCTTGCCTATTGCACGCTATGTGGCTCTGGCATCTTGTTTGAAACCAAAGTCGAGGCACGCGTTCGCCCCTTGATCTTTGGCTCTTCCGGGTTCCTTTATCGTTCCAACAAGCTGATGTTTGATCGCGCGACAAACTCGCTGTGGAACCAGTTCACCGGCAAGCCGGTATCGGGGAGGTTGGTTGATAGCGGTATCGAGCTGAAACAACGCCCGGTCGTGATTACCACTTGGGATGCCTGGCGCGCGGCCAACCCAGACACAAAAATCCTGTCGCTTGAAACCGGTCATCGGCGCGATTACGGATCCGGCGTTGTCTATAATGATTACTTCGCCAGCAATGATCTGATGTTCCCCACGGTCGTTGATCAAAGCCAATTCAAGCAAAAGGACTATGTTTTCGGCATTCGCAGTTTCGGCGGTGCCAAGGCTTGGCCGCTGAAATCCTTTGCCAAACGCACTGTCATCAATGATGAAATGCTGGACAAGGCGCTTGTCCTGATCGGCGATGAAAAGACCAGAACCGTGCGCGCCTTCGAGCGCGGAAATCTGACGTTCAAAACGCAAAATGGACAGTTGCAAGCGTCTGACGGCAGCGTCTGGCAGGTAACCGAGGATGCATTGGTCTCGCAGGGCAAAAGCTTGCCGCGCGTGGCGGGCCATATTGCCTATTGGTTTGCATGGAATGGCTACCTTGGGGCCGAAAGTGAACTTTTCGAAGGCTAGGGTCTTGTCGTAAGGTTCGGACAGCTACCTGAACGACACTATGAGGTTGAGCCTATATTCAGCGGGGTTCTGATGACTATAGGCTCGACCAAACCCCATCCAGAAGATCGCCCCCCTAAAAGCCACGAGGGCCTTTCCATCCCTTTGCCGCATGTTGGCGGCGCGGTAATCGGCTTCGCTGATGTATTGCAAAAGTGCAAAGGCCCGCCTGACCGTCTCGCAGCACCTACGCAAAATTAATTCCGTTTCGATGTTTTAAAGAACGCCGCGGCGACGATGCTGTCATCGCAGCAAGCAAGCTATCTCAGTGCGGAAATATTGACCGAGCTTCCATCCTCAATTCCGGGCACGACCCTAACCTGCGTTAGTCCGGGGCGGGTCTGAACGTGATAGCTGTGGAACCTGCCACATCGGGCATATTGAAGATCAATTTGCCTGCCAATCCAGACGCGCAGACGCCCCTCGGGCAGCCAACGGTTACGCCGGGTGATCCCGCAGATACCAAATACTTGGTTGCTTTCCGACGGGCTAAAGCATAGCTCTGTCTGAAAGCGACATAAACATGCCGCAAATCGACATCCCACGATCTGCTGAAAAGACCGCAATCTGACTGCTTGGATGACGATTTCGGCGTTCATGCGCTTTTTACGGGGAGGGCAACACAGGGTTGTCACCCGGAAACCAAAAGAGATGAAGGAGAAACGCCATATGAAACGCTTTATTTACGGTGCAGCATTCGCGGCACTCGCGGCCCCAACGGCCGCCTTGGCGCAGGACCAGTGCGGCGAAGTCACGATCACTCAGATGAACTGGGATTCAGCCGCAATCGTGACGGCTGTCTCAGAATTCCTGATGGAACAGGGCTATGGCTGTGATGTGACGGCAGTGCCATCTGACACCACGCCTGCGATGACCTCGCTGTCGGAAAACAACGAGCCTGACATCGTGACCGAGCTGTGGATCAACTCCGCTGGCGATGCTTACAAAAAGCTGAAAGCGGATGGCAAGATCGAAGAACTGGGCAGCGTGCTTGATCCGGGCGGTGTCGAAGGCTGGTGGCTGCCGACCTATCTGGTCGAGGCGCATCCGGAACTTGCGACAATAGAAGGCGTGATGGCCAATCCCGAACTGGTTGGCGGCATGTTCAACAATTGCCCCGATGGCTGGGGCTGCCGCATTGTCAACGACAACCTGATCCGGGCGTTCGGCCTAGAAGAAAAAGGGTTCAAGATCTTCAATCATGGGTCCGGCGAAACGCTGGCGACCTCGATGGCGGCAAGCTATCAGAGCGAAGAAGCTTGGTTTGGCTACTATTGGGGTCCAACGACGCCACTGGGCATGTTTGACATGACCAGCATTGATCTGGGCGAATACGACGAAGAGGCACATCAGGCGAACCAAAACGCCAATGCCCCTGCCCCCAAGGCATCGTCATTCCCGGCCGCACCTGTGCTAACGATTGTGACCAAAGACTTCATGGCGGCGCATCCTGACATTGCTGACCTGATGAGCAAAGTCACCTTCAAGACCGACACGATGAGCCAGCTTCTGGCCTGGAAGGAAGAGAACAACGCCTCCAACGAAGAAGCGGCGGTGTACTTCCTCAAGAACAATCCAGACGAGTGGAGCGGCTGGATCAACGATGCCGCAAAAGAAAAGCTGTCGGCGTTGCTGCAGTAAGCGCGCCTTGGTGGCGCTTTTGGCGCCACCTCTTGCCTGCTTGGTGCTGCCGGTGACGATGTTTCGGCAGCAATACCAACAGACGGGTGTACCAACAAACGGGGCCAAGATCGCATGATCCGGCCCTGTTTTTGATTAAGACAATTAGAAGAAAGGGGTCGCAATAATAGGCCCGGATGAGGGTTACATGGCGACTTACGATTTCGTTTTCAATGGGCTGGGCCTGCGCAACTGGTGCGGCAGCGGCGGTGATGACGGCGGCGGCATGACGTCTATGGCGCAACTGCTGGCGCAAACGTCGGGCACGGATGTTGACGTGTCGGGATGGGAAACGCCGTTTCCGTCGATGGATGCGTTGCATAAAGCCTGCCCATCCTTTCCACAATCGCGCGAGCTGACAAGCGGGTTAGAGCAAGGGTTTCTGTCGATCAAGGACAGTCTGAAAGTGGTTGTCGACCCGTTGACCCAACCCCTGAGCTGGGCATTGAACGAAGCACTTTGGGTGATGCAGGCCGTGCCTTGGTTCGTCATGATCCCACTGTTGATGCTGGTTGCCTGGGGAGTTAGCCGTCAGTTGAAGCTGGTCGGGCTGGTCGCGATTTGCTTCGGGTTTCTCGGTTTTGTTGATTATTATGTCTACACGATGCAGACGCTCGCGATCATCTTTGTCTGTGCTGTGACCTGTGTGTTGCTGGGCGTCCCCATCGGTATTGCCATGTCGCGCAGCGACCGGGTGCAACGTATTATGATCCCAATTCTGGATATGCTCCAAACCCTGCCGCCATTTGTTTATCTGATCCCGTTGATTTTCCTCTTCTCGGTCACAGAGCCAAAACTGTACGGCATCGCCATCATCCTTTACGCCATCGTGCCCGTTGTTCGTCTGACCGATCTGGGCATCCGGCTGGTGGACAAAGACGTGATCGAAGCGGCAGACGCCTTTGGCATGACCAAGCGGCAAAAACTGTTCAACGTGCAAATCCCGCTGGCGCTGCCCAACATCATGGCCGGCGTTAACCAAACCATCATGATGAGCCTCGCGATGGTTGTTATCGCCTCATTGGTGTCGGCCCCGGGTCTGGGTGTGCTGGTGCTGCGCGGCATCCGCTCGCTAGAGCTTGGCGTTGGCCTGCTCTCGGGTCTGGGGATCGTCCTTCTGGCGATCATTCTGGACCGCGTCACCAAGGCGGCCCTTGCCCGCATCAATGTAAGTCAGTCGAGGTAAGTAGATGACGGATATGAACAATACAGACATCAAGATCTCGATCCGCCATCTTTACAAGGTTTTCGGAGACGATCCCGAAACAGCCCTGCAAATGATAAAAGAGGGCATGAGCAAGACCGAACTGCTGGAAAAGCACAATCATGTGCTGGGCCTGAACGACATCAATGTCGATATGCGCGCCGGGAAAACCACGGTCATCATGGGGTTGTCAGGCTCGGGTAAATCGACGCTGATCCGGCACCTCAACCGGCTTATCGAGCCGACTGCGGGCGAAGTCTGGGTCGAAGGCGAGAACATATTGGAGTATAACGACAAGCAACTGCGGCAACTGCGGCAACAAAAAATGTCGATGGTGTTTCAGAATTTCGCGCTGCTGCCCCATCGCACGGTTTTACAAAACGCAGGCCTCGCGCCCTCCATTGACGGGCAAGGCGAGCTCAAATACGCAGATGAGGCCCGCAAGTGGCTAGACCGCGTCGGGCTGCAAGGGCAAGCTGACCAATATCCGCATCAGCTGTCAGGCGGGATGCAGCAAAGGGTAGGCATTGCGCGCGCGTTGACCAGCAATTCCGACATCATGCTAATGGACGAGGCGTTTTCGGCGCTTGACCCGTTGATCCGCACCGACATGCAAAATCTGCTGAACGAGTTACAGGGCGAGTTGCAAAAGACCGTTGTGTTCATCACCCATGATCTGGACGAGGCGCTGAAACTGGCGGATCATCTGGTTATCCTCAAGGACGGTTTCATTGTCCAACAGGGTGAACCTCAGAGCATCTTGCTCAATCCGGCAGACCCTTACATCGAGGATTTCGTCAGCGACATCAACCGCGCGCGCGTTCTCCGGGTTCGGTCCGTCATGGCAGCAACTCCGGACGCAAAGGGCGATCGGGCGGGCGAGATCGACCATGATGACACGTTGGAATCCGTGATTGCACGGTCCGAGGGTGACACAGCCCTCAGCTACCGGGTGATGAAAAACGGTAAGCCAGTTGGCGTGCTGGACATGCGCAAACTGGTCCGCGCATTGGTCCCTTCGGTACAATCTGACGATTCCGACAGCGTCCGTCTTAGCGGTTGACGGGGTAATCCGTCTGACAGCGGTAGCCATATTCAGGTTTGCAGATGGAACAGACTTTTTTGTTTTGAAGTGCCCGGCTTCACAGCGCCAAGACGTCATTATCTGACGGTCTTGGCGCTTTGGGCGGGTGAACCGCTTATGTGGCGCTGGGTGAAATCAAGCGCGAAACATGGTTCACTTGCCAATTTCATGTTCCTAAAAGATCACTGAAGGCAGCCATGTCGCAAGCGAAGGCAATGCCCAAACCAGACTTATCCCGATCGCCTGCAAGCCAATGAAGGGCACGACGCCTGCGTAAATATGGCCAGTCGTGATTTCTTTGGGGGCGGCCGCCCGCAGATAGAACAGCGAAAACCCAAACGGCGGGGTCAGAAAACTTGTCTGCAAATTGATCGCCAGCAGCACACCCAGCCAGATCGGGTCATGTCCCATGATGATCAATGTCGGGGCCACCAGCGGCAAGACGATCACCGAAATCTCAACAAAATCAAGAAAGAAGCCCATCACAAAGACGACCAGCATTACGAACAGCAGCGCACCATTTGCACCACCGGGCAGGTTGGACAGCAGATGTGCAACCCGCTCTTCACCCCCAAGCCCGATGAAGACCAACGAAAAGAAGCCTGCCGAAAGGATCGTGGCGAAAATCATCGCCGTCATGGTCAGCGTCGAGGTCAGCGCGTCATGAAGAATGCGTTCGCGAAAAGAGGCCCGCAGCGCAAGCACAACAGCGGCCAGACCGACGACAGCCATGAAACAATAAATGGCACCAAGCATCCATTCGAACGCGCCATTGTCGTTGCGTTGCAGCCGAACCGGAAACAGGCCCGCAGCAATGCCCAGCAAGATCAACGAGGCCGCCCCGATCAAGATCAGCTTCGGGTTCAGCCCGATCCTGCGACCCGCCAACAGCAAAGCCCCGATCGCGCCAACCGAGGCGGCTTCGGTCGGTGTTGCTATCCCGCCCAGAATTGCGCCTAGCACGGCAAAGATCAGCATAACCGGCGGGAAAACCGCGGCCATCACTTCGCGGCGGTCGGGCCGGGTCAGGCCGATATCGGCGGCGGGCATGTCTTGGGGGCGCAGTGCCCCCCGAATGAGGATGTAGAGCAGATAAAGCACGACCAGCACCAAGCCCGGAATCATCGCGGCGGCAAAGAACTGACCAACCGACAAGGCCTCGACCGAGAATTTGCCCTGCTCATATTGCGCCTGCTGATAGGCATTCGACATGACATCGGCAAGAATGATCAGCAGCGTTGACGGCGGGATAATCTGACCAAGCGTGCCTGCGGTGCAGACGATCCCTGACGCCACGGACGGGTTATAGCCGGCGCGCAGCATCGTCGGCAACGCGATCATACCCATGGTAACAACTGTGGCACCGACAATGCCTGTGGACGCTGCAAGAAGCGCGCCCACAAGCACCACCGAGATGCCCAAGCCGCCGCGCAACTGGCCAAAGCTGCGCCCCATTGTATCCAGCAGCACTTCGGCGATCTTGCTCTTTTCCAAGATGGCCCCCATCAAGACGAAGACCGGAATCGCGATCAACACTTGATTGCCGATCAGGCCAAAGGCCCGCTGCCCCAAGGCCCCCAAAAGCGAGACATCCATGACACCCAGCATCCAGCCCAAATAGGCGAAAGCCACTGCGACACCGGCGATGCTAAAGGACACCGGAAAGCCCGACAGGATCGCCACCATCAGGGCGGCAAACATGATCAGATCAAGATAAGGGGTCATTTCGCAGCCTCTTTGGTCAACAGGCGGATCATAAGCGCGAAGGATTGCAGCAAGATGAGGATGCAAAACGCCGGGATCAGTGATTTGAGCAAGAACACGGCCTCGATCCCACCGACGGAAATCGGGCCCTCAAGTATTTTCCAGGAATTTCGAACCGAGGGCCATGACCAGTACAAAAGTGCAGCCATTGACGGCAACAGCAAAAACAAATGCCCGAAGATATCGATGCGGCGTCGCACGCGGTCGCTGACCTTGGCATAGAACACGTCAACGCGGACATGTTTATCGACAAGCAGGGTAAAGCCCCCGCCCAGCATGAAAAGAGTGGCATGCATGTAAAGCACGCTTTCCTGCGCCGCGATTGAATTGAACCCAAAGACGTAACGGCCAATGACGATGCAGAATTGGACAAGGACCATTAGAAGCGCCAGCCATCTAATCACGCTGGCAATGCCTCTGTTGAGCTGGTCAATCGCGTCTGCAAGTTGAAGCATCGCCTCGTCCCCCAAATCGTATGATGCGGCGCGCGGCGCAAACCGCGCACCGCCAGATCTTTAGTAGCCCAGAACGCCCGCGCGGGCATTCATTTGCCCATTATCGGCATAGCTCATGTAGCCGCCCACCAGATCGCGATATGCAAGGAAGCTTTCGGTGATCCGAACCACAAGCTCGTCCTCATCAGCCAAATACTCTTGCATGATTTCGCCAGCGGCAACGCCCATTGCAGTGATCACATCGTCGGGCAATTTACGGACCTGAACACCGTGCTCTTCGACCAAAGTCTTCAGGGCCAAAGCGTGCTTGGTGGTGTATTCCGTCCAAACAGGGGTATAAAGACCCTGACAGGCTTGCGTCACGACTTCCTTCAGGTCATCTGGCAAATCGGCAAAGGCTTCGGCGTTGACGCCACATTCTTCGGCTGAAGATGGCTCGCCCACACCGGGCCAATAGTAGTAGGGTGCGACTTGATAGTACCCGAGTGCGGAATCCGTCCACGGACCAATGAACTCGCCTGCATCCAAGGCCCCTGTTTGCAAGGCTTGGAACATCGCGGGTCCGCTCATGGCTTCTGCGGCCATGCCAAGCTTTGTTGCCATCTGGGACGCGATACCGGTGGTGCGGAATTTTAGCCCCTTCAGGTCTTCGACGGAGTTGATCTCGCTTTTGAACCAACCCGCCCATTGCGGACCAGAGTTGCCACATAGGAACGGTTTGATGCCAAAGCGGCCGTACATCTCGTCGTAAAGGGCTTGACCGCCGCCGTGATACATCCAGCCGAATTGTTCATCCGCGCGCAAACCAAAAGGCTGCGAGCCGAACAGCAAGATGCCCTTGGACTTTGACCCCCAATAGGCCGGGACCGCATGGTATAGCTCGGCCGTGCCTTCGGAAACCGCGTCAAACACGCCATTGCCCGGCACGATTTCCCCGGCAGCGTAAAGCGTCACGTTGATCCGCCCGCCCGAAAGCGTGGTGATCCGGTCGGCCAGCGTTTGTGCCGCGACGCCGGGTCCGGGCAGGTTTTTGGGCCAAGCTGAAACCAGCTTCCAATTGCGTACGTCCTGCGCAATCGCAGGTGCAGCAAGCGTTGTTGCGGCAGCACCGACACCGGCTGTGGCTAGGAATTTGCGTCTGTCCATATTGTCGTCTCCTTGTTGACTGTTGGGTAGGTTGGGTTCGCTCGTGACCGTCTTGCGCGGCATCGTTTGGATTGGTTTTTCTTGGGTTAGGTTGGTAAAATGCGGGGCAGTCGCAGCCCATGTTCGCGGGCGCAGTCAAGCGCCTCTTCGTATCCGGCATCGGCATGGCGCCACACGCCACTGGCCGGATCATTCCAAAGCACGCGCTCGATCCGCTTGGCGGATTCGGCAGTGCCGTCGGCACAAATCACGACCCCCGAATGTTGGCTAAAGCCCATGCCAACCCCGCCGCCGTGGTGGATGCTGACCCAAGTCGCACCGCTGGCGGTATTGACCAGCGCGTTCAGCAAAGGCCAGTCGCTGACCGCGTCAGAGCCGTCCTTCATCGCCTCGGTTTCGCGGTTCGGCGACGCGACCGAACCACTATCGAGATGGTCACGACCGATCACAATCGGCGCTTTCAGCTCGCCACTGGCGACCATTTCGTTGAACGCAAGGCCTGCGCGGTGCCGATCCCCCAGCCCGATCCAGCAGATCCGCGCAGGCAACCCTTGAAACGCGATCCGGTCCCGCGCCATATCAAGCCAGTTGTGCAAATGCGTGTTTTCGGGAAACAGCTCTTTCATTTTGGCGTCGGTTTTATAGATATCCTCGGGATCACCCGACAGGGCCACCCAGCGGAACGGGCCGATGCCACGGCAAAACAGCGGGCGGATGTAGGCGGGCACAAAACCAGGGAAGGCAAAGGCGTTTTCCAGGCCTTCATCCAGCGCCATTTGGCGAATGTTATTGCCGTAATCCAAGGTCGGCACGCCAGCGTTCCAAAAATCCACCATCGCTGCGACCTGAACTTTCATGCTGGCGCGGGCGGCTTTTTCAACGGCCTTTGGATCGCTTTCGCGTTTGTCGCGCCATTGCGCCATGGTCCAGCCTTGCGGCAGATAACCGTTGATCGGATCATGTGCGCTGGTCTGGTCGGTGACCATATCGGGGCGCACGCCGCGACGGTAAAGCTCTGGAAAGACGTCGGCGGCGTTGCCCAGCAAACCAACCGACTTCGCCTCGCCTGCTTTGGTCCAGCGCGCAATCATCGCAAGCGCTTCGTCCAATGTATCGGCGCGCTCGTCGACATAGCGGGTGCGCAGCCGAAAATCGATGCTTTCGGAATTGCATTCCACCGCAAGGCAGCAGGCCCCTGCCATCACCGCAGCAAGCGGTTGCGCGCCGCCCATACCGCCAAGCCCGCCGGTCAAAATCCATTTGCCCGTAAGGTCGCCGCCATAATGTTGGCGGCCCGCCTCGACAAAGGTTTCATAAGTGCCTTGCACGATGCCTTGCGACCCGATGTAGATCCACGACCCCGCAGTCATCTGGCCATACATCGCCAAACCCTTTTTATCGAGTTCGTTGAAATGGTCCCAAGTGGCCCAATGCGGCACAAGGTTGGAGTTGGCGATCAACACACGCGGCGCGTCCACGTGGGTTTTGATGATGGCAATCGGCTTGCCTGATTGAACGACCAGCGTCTCGTCGGCCTCAAGGTTCGTCAGGCTATCGACAATGACATCGAAATCTTGCCATGTCCGCGCCGCGCGACCGATGCCGCCATAAACCACCAATTCATGCGGGTTCTCGGCGACATCTGGGTGCAGGTTGTTCATCAGCATCCGCAAGGGTGCCTCGGTCTGCCAGCTTTTCGCGGTCAATTTTGGCCCGGTGGGTGGATAAATGTCGCGGCTATTCTTGCGAGGGTCACTCATTGCGGCCTCCAATTCGACAGGTTTCTAACATGGTTTTCCAATAGGCGCGTATCACTGCGGACAGCTTCGACGACGCTCATAGCGTGATCTCCAACCCGGCGGCCTTTGACATAGCGTCCTCAATCACAAGCCCGGCTGCCCGTTTGATATCCCCTGCCAGATAGCGGTCTTCTTTCAATGTCGGGACAACTTCACGCAGGGTCGCTATCGCGGCTTGCAACGGGCCAGATGTCAGCAAGGGCGCGCGCTGCTCGATACCTTGCGCGGCACAAATCGCTTCGATCCCCAGTATCACCGACAGATTGGCCGTCATTCGTTTCAGCCGCCGCGCGCCATGGGCGGCCATGCTGACGTGATCTTCTTGGTTTGCAGATGTCGGCGTGCTGTCGGTCGAACACGGATTGGCAAGGTGCTTGTTCTCGCTCATCAAGGCTGCGGTCGTGACTTCGGCAATCATCAACCCAGAATTCAAGCCCGGCTCGGGGGTCAGAAACGGCGGCAGATCAAACGACAATGTCGGGTCCACCATCAGCGCCACCCGACGTTGGGCGATGGCCCCAATTTCTGCAAGCGCCAGTGCAATCTGATCGGCAGCAAAGGCAACCGGTTCGGCATGAAAATTCCCGCCCGACAGGATCTCGCCGGTTTGCACGATAACCAACGGGTTGTCGGTGACCGCATTTGCTTCGATTTCCAGCGTGCGCCCGGCAAAGCGCAAAAGGTCAATCGCAGCCCCCGTCACCTGAGGCTGACAGCGAATGCAATAGGGGTCTTGAACCCGCGTGTCCCCGTCGCGGTGACTTTCGCGAATGAGACTGCCCTCAAGCAGCGTGGTCATGGCGCGTGCCACATCGATCTGCCCTTGATGCCCCCGCAGTGCATGAATTGCGGGGTTCAGCGGCGCAGTTGATCCCATGATGGCGTCGGTCGACATGGCCGAGGTGACAACGGCCGCACGGGCCGCACGCCAGCCCTCAAACAACGCAGCCAAGGCGCAAGCGGTAGAGAATTGCGTGCCGTTGATCAGGGCCAACCCCTCTTTCGGGCCAAGCACGACGGGCGTTAAACCCGCCTTGGCCAAGGCGGCCCCACCCGACATGACCATGCCGTCCAACATCGCCTCGCCTTGGCCAATCATCACGGCGGCCATATGGGCCAACGGGGCAAGATCACCCGACGCCCCGACAGAGCCTTGCACAGGAATAATCGGCAGCACGCCGCGCGCCAGCATCGCGTCAATCAAGGCGCAGATATCCCAGCGCACGCCAGACGCGCCGCGCCCCAGTGACAACAGCTTTAGCGCCATCATAAGGCGCACGGTCCCAGGCTCTAGCGCGTCGCCAACACCGCAGCAATGCGACAAGATCAGGTTGCGTTGCAGGGTTTCGGTGTCTTGCGGCGCAATCCTGACCGAGGCGAGTTTGCCAAAGCCGGTATTCACACCGTAGACCGGAACATCAGCCCGTGCCGCCTTGGCTATGATGGCCGCGGACGCGTCGATTGCAGAGCGCGCCGTGGGGTCCAGTTGCACCGGGCGGTCGGTCCGCCAGACAGTTTCAAGCGCGGCCAAAGTTGCGGCACCGGGAACCAAAACCACGGTCATAGCGCACCTGCAAAAATGCGGCGGTGCAGCGGGTTGATGGCGATACCGTAGGACAGCTCTGCCGGGTCGGTAACATCCCAGATCGCCAAATCCGCGCGCATGCCGGGTGCCAGAACGCCGCAATCCTCCAAACCAAGAGCCTTGGCCGCATTCCGCGTGGTCCCTGCCAGCGCTTCGACCGGGGTCAATCGAAACAACGTGCACGCCATATTCATTGCCAACAACAACGACCCCAGCGGCGACGAGCCGGGGTTCCAATCGGTCGCAACCGCCATCGCAACACCGCGATCGCGAAACGCCTGAACGGGTGGGGCTTTGGTTTCATGGATTGTGTAGAATGCGCCGGGCAAGATCACCGCCACGGTGCCCGAAACCGCAAGGGCAGCAGCATCTGCATCGCTGGCATATTCCAAGTGATCGGCAGACAGGGCCTTGTACCGGGCGGCCAATGCAGCCCCCCCGAGATGGCTCAGTTGTTCTGCGTGCAACTTGACAGGAAGGCCCAGCGCCGTTGCTTTGTCGAACACACGGGCAATCTGCGCCGTGCTAAAGGCAATCCCTTCGCAAAACCCATCGACCGCATCAACAAGACCTTCGGCATGCGCGGCCTCTAGCGTGGGCAGGCAAATATCATCAATATAGGCATCCGCATCCGCGCCAGCAGGGACAGCATGAGCGCCCAGAAAACTTGTCATCACACGCAAAGGACGGTGGTGTTCGATGGCGCGGGCAACGCGCAGCATTTTAAGCTCGGTTTCCAGATCCAAACCGTAACCGGACTTGATTTCGACCGTACCCACCCCCTGCGCAATCAATGCATCGACACGCCTTAGCGCGTGTTGAAGCAATGTGTCATGCCCCGCGTCGCGGGTCGCCGCAACGGTCGAGACGATCCCGCCACCCGCCCGTGCGATATCCTCGTAGCTGGCCCCATTCAGACGCATTTCAAATTCCCGCGCGCGGTTGCCGCCGTGAACAATATGCGTATGGCAATCAATCAAAGCCGGCGTGACGAGGCGTCCGTCATAAGTCTGGAGCTCGAGGCCCGCATATTCGGTCGGCAGATCGCTTGCGGGGCCGACCCACATAATCATCTGGCCAGACACGACTAGGGCCGCGTCATGCACCAAGCCATATCCACCATCCCCAACGGTCATGGTTGCAGCCGTAACATCGGATAAGACAAAAGAGGCGGGCATCAAGAATCCTTGCTTAAGAGCGCTCATATAAGTAATATGTAGATACTTATTTTTGTCAACGGAGTTGTTCCCTGTGCAGATAATTCATGCCAAGCGAGCGCTTACATCAGATGGCTGGCGCGGCGACACGCAAGTCGCGATCAATGATGACGGACGAATCACATCGATCGGCGCCCAATCTGATGCGCCGACACACAGCGTTGCCCTGCTGCTGCCCGCCCCGTTGAACCTGCACAGCCACGCATTCCAACGGGCGATGGCGGGCCTGACCGAAGCACGCGGCCCTGACCCTCGTGACAGCTTTTGGAGTTGGCGACGACTGATGTACAGGTTCCTTGATCAGCTCACCCCTGACCATATCGAGGCGATTGCAGCGCTGGTCTATATGGAGATGTTGGAAGCAGGGTATGGCGCGGTCGCAGAGTTTCACTATCTGCATCACGATGTCGGTGGCACCCCCTATGCAAACCTTGCGGAAATGTCGGACCGAATTGTGGCAGCGGCGATCAGTGCAGGTATCGGCCTGACCTTATTGCCGGTGCATTATCAGTTTGGTGGTTGCGATCTGCGCCCGCTGGTCAGCGGCCAGCAGCGGTTTGGCAATGACCCCGATCGTTTTTTGCGGTTGCAGGCTGAGGCGTCAAAGTCGGTGTCTACGGGCCCCAAAGACTATGTCACCGGCATGGCCCCCCATTCGTTGCGGGCCGTCGATCCATCTGGGCTTGGCTATATTCTGGCTCAGGCTACAAGCGGGCCGATCCACATGCATCTTGCCGAACAGGTCGCAGAAGTCGAGGAAGTAAAGGCGCATTTGGGCGCGCGGCCAACGGAATGGTTGCTTGCCAATCACAAGGTCGACGACCGCTGGTGCTTGATCCATTGCACACAGATGACCCCGCAAGAAACCGCAGCCCTTGCAAAATCCGGCGCTGTTGCGGGCCTATGCCCGATCACGGAATCCAATCTGGGTGACGGGATTTTTGGCGGGACCGCGTATCTGGGCCACAATGGCACGATAGGCTTTGGATCGGACTCGAACGTCCACATCACCCTTTTTGAAGAGTTGAAGACATTAGAATATTCACAACGGCTGCGCGATCTGTCGCGGGCCGCATTGGCGACGTCGGGTCGCTCGACCGGGCGGGTTTTGTTTGACGCGGCCAACAAAGGCGGCGCGCAAGCAGGTGGTCGTCAAAGTGGGCAAATCAAGACCGGAACGTGGGCAGACCTGATTGGCGTCGATGATGACACCCAATGGCTTGGCAATCGTCGGGGGGATGCCCTGCTGGACAGCCTGATTTTTAGCGGCGGCGGGCAATCTTCGATTACCGATGTTTGGAGCGCCGGGCGGCACGTGGTGAAAGAGGGTCGTCATTTCAGGCGCGACGCTATAATTCAGGGCTTCAAGAAAACGATGCGAGACTTGGAGACTGCGATTTGACACAACAGCCGCGCCTGTCTTGGACAAATGTCCGAGACCTAATCCTCTCGCGTATTTTGAACCGGACCTATTCTTCGGGCGACAAGCTGCCGCGAGATGAAGATCTGGCACTGGAAATAGGATGCGCGCGCGCGACCGTGCACCGCGCCATGCAAGACTTGTCGCAGACCGGTCTGGTCGAACGCAAGCGCAAGGGCGGCACCCATGTTCGGGCCGATCCGGTGACGCGCGCGACCTTCGATATTCCAATCACCCGGCGCGAAGTAGAGCAGCGTGGCAGCAAGTACGACTATCAGCTTATCGCGCGCGAGGTTGAGGTTTGCCCCCCCTCCGTCATGGCGAAATTCGGCATCCAACAAGCCGCCCAAATGCTGCATGTCAAAGCGCTGCATTTGGCCGATAACCGGCCTTATATTTTTGAAGACCGCTGGATCAATGTGACATCGACGCCGGGCATTCTGGAAATTGACCTGACACAACAAAGCGCAAACGAATGGCTTGTGCGCAATAAGCCCTACAGCCGCGTCGATGTGCGGTTCTATGCGATGAAGGCAGAAGGCGAGATTGCCAAGCAGCTTGCCACCGATGCAGGCGAGGCGCTGCTGATAATTGAACGCACGACATGGATCGGACACGACCCGATAACAACGGTTCAAGCCGCCACTTCGCCCGGTTATCAACTGGCCGCGCAGAACTGAAACCCGACCTCGCGTTGCCAAAAGAGGCTGTACCGCAGCGGTAGCGAAACTGATGGTCGGCTTTAATGTGCAGCCCCTTCTTTTAGAAAGATGTAATCAAGGCTAAGGGGTGCCACGACTTGCTCGTACCTGCAAAATCCGGTAAAAAAGGGCTGTGATCGACATCTGGATGGCAGGTTTGTCAGGGACTGAGTGCCAAGATAGGTGACTGGCATTTGCAACAGTCTTGCCACGCCTGTAAAAAACGGCAGCCGCAATAGCAATGTGCCGACGCGGGGTGGCGCAAAGAGCAGACAAACCTTCGGATCAACTGGCTTTTGAATTTGGCACAGGCGCGCGCCATGAAGATGCAAAAAAAAGACGAACCTTCCCACAAAAACCTGTGCCACTTGCGCGCGGCCCTTTTCATGGCGCAAGAAATGGGCGCGGGTCTGGGAAGAGGTTCGGTTTTGCTCTGCGCGCTGTCGGCGCAGTTCAAAATCGACGAGGGCACAATTTTCACCTATTGATGCGGGACCCAACGCAGATATCTTTTGTGAGTAAAAGGAACTGCACGCTGCTAAAATCCCTTACGAGGCGGGGCGATATGTGATGTTTTGCTGTTTGATCGCAAAACATATTCCCCAAACACTTTCGCACACTAGATCTTACTTCAAAAGAGGAGCCGCGATGCTGTTGAGCCTGTCCGGAGTGACCAAAACCTATCAGACGGATGACGGGAAAGTCATCGTTCTGGACGGGATAGATCTTCGTCTTGATGCGGGTCAAAGCTTGGCGCTAACTGGCGAATCAGGGTCTGGCAAAAGTACGTTGCTGCATCTTGTGGCAGGGCTGGATACGGCAAACGCTGGTGCCATTTTGGTAAATGGTCGCGATATTGCGCACGCCCCTGACGCCGAGCGGGCGGCCTTGCGCCGGGGCACGGTGGGGTTGATCTTTCAGCAGTTCAATCTGATCCCATCGCTGGATATGGCCGCGAACCTCGCCTTTCAGGCGCGGCTGGCCGGGCGCTATGATGCCGTTTGGGTCGCAGAGTTGGCAAACGCCCTTGGGCTGGAAGCTTTGCTGGCGCGCTATCCTGAGCAACTGTCTGGCGGGCAACAACAGCGCGTCGCCATTGGGCGCACGTTGGCGGTGCGCCCCGCTTTGGTGCTGGCCGATGAACCCACGGGCAACCTTGACGAGGCGACAGGCGACGGCGTGCTTGATTTGATGTTGCGGTTGGTGGCGCAGACCGGGGCTGCGCTGTTGATGGTGACGCATTCACCCCGATTGGCCAGCCGACTGGGCCGCACGGTCCGGCTTAGTGCCGGGCGGGTGGCATGATGTGGCGGCCAGGGTTATCCGCACTGCTGTCACATTGGCGCAGGCATCCGTTTCAGCTTGCGATGCTTTTGCTGGGCTTGTCGCTGGCCACGGCACTTTGGTCGGGCGTGCAAGCGATCAACGCAGAGGCACGGGCAAGTTACGCGCGCGCAGCAGGGGCGCTGGGGCAAGATGGGCTGGAACGGCTGGTGGCAGCGGATGCAGCACCTATTTCGGTCGCGGTTTACGCAGGCTTGCGGCGGGCCGGCTGGGACGTCTCACCGGTGATCGAGGGGCGATTGGCAGCCGTTGATTTGCGCCTCATCGGGATCGAACCGCTGACGCTGCCCGCAAAGGCGCGCCAGATCGATGTCGCGGGCGCGGATATGGTGGATTTCCTGTCTGCGGCAGGTGTGTTGTTTGTGAACACACAAACCGCCGCGCGGCTGACAAGCCCGGGTCTGCCCCCATTACAGATAGCCGCAGACCTGCCGGCTGGTGTGGCTATAACCGATATCAGCGTGGCACAGCGCTTGTTAGGGCAGACCGATGTGTCCTACTTGCTTATCGCCCCCGACAGCCTCAGGCCCGCGCTGGAAACACTGGCGCCAGGTCTGACGGTGCAAGCGCCGCGAGGCGGTGACGATCTTGCGCGGTTGACCGATAGCTTTCATCTGAACCTGACGGCCTTTGGCCTGCTGGCTTTTGCGGTGGGCCTGTTCATTGTCTATTCGGCCATTGGCCTTGCGTTCGAGCAACGCCGTCCAGTGTTTCGCACTTTAAGGGCCTTGGGGTTGTCGGCCCGCGCGCTGACGGGTTTGCTTTTGGCAGAGCTGTTGGTTTTGGCGCTGATTGCTGGTGTGGTGGGGGTTGGTTTGGGGTATCTGGTTGCGGGGGCTTTGCTGCCGGATGTGGCAGCGACCCTGCGCGGCCTTTACGGCGCAGATGTGCCCGGCACGTTAAGCCTGCGCCCGGCGTGGTGGCTGGCGGGTATCGCGATTGCAGTGGCCGGCACGCTGGTGGCCGCGGCGCAAAGCCTGTGGCGCATTGCGCGTTTGCCATTGCTGGCACCAGCACAACCCCGTGCTTGGGCGCGCGCATCGGCGCAGGCGCTGCGATGGCAAGCGGCTGCAAGTGCCGCGTTGCTTTTGGCGGCTCTGGCCTTGGGTGTG
>JBLIGH010000016.1:0-19303 GCA_047636855.1 Pseudorhodobacter sp. | reverse complement strand
CGCAAGGTTACGGCGCTGAAAGAGGGCGCGCGGCAAGAGTTGGCGCAGATTGATGCGATGGGCGGGGCCGTCGCTGCGATTGACTATATGAAGGGGCGCTTGGTCGACGCCAATGCCGAGCGGATCGCGCGGATTGAAACGGGCGAGACGGTGGTTGTCGGGGTGAACCGTTGGGTGGAAACCACGCCCTCGCCGCTGACCGCTGGGGATGGCTCTATTATGGTGGCGGACCCAGAGGCTGAAGCAGATCAGATCGGGCGCTTGATTGGCTGGCGGGGAGCCCGCGACGCGGCGGCCGTCGAGGCCGCGCTTGCCGCGCTGCGCAGTGCCGCGCAGAGTGGCGCTAATATCATGCCGCCCTCGATTATAGCGGCGAAAGCGGGGGTGACCACTGGGGAATGGGGCGCCACGATCCGGGCCGCCTTTGGCGAGTACCGCGCGCCCACGGGGGTGTCACGCAACCCGTCGAACCGAACAGAGGGTTTAGAGGAAATCCGCGAAGCGGTGCAAGCCGTCTCGGGCAAACTGGGGCGACCGTTGACATTTTTGGTGGGGAAACCTGGACTTGACGGGCATTCCAATGGTGCCGAGCAAATTGCTGCCCGCGCGCGCGATTGCGGCATGGAGATCCATTACGAGGGTATTCGCCTGACGCCTTCGGAAATTGTCGCGGCCGCAATGGCGCAAAAAGCGCATGTTGTGGGCCTGTCGATCCTGTCCGGCTCGCATTTGCCGCTGATTACCGAAACGTTGGACAGGATGCGCGAAAGCGGGCTTGGTGATGTGCCGCTGGTTGTTGGTGGCATCATCCCGGAAGTTGATGCCGCAGCGCTGCGGGCTATGGGGGTTGCGGCGGTCTATACACCCAAGGATTTTGAGCTGAACCGAATTATGATGGATATTGTCGAGCTGGTCGACGCACAGCCTGTGGCCGCAGAGTAAGCCCCGGAGCGTTTCGCCTCCGGCGGGGATATTTTTGAACAGATGAAAAGCCAAGGCTGCGCGACATTGCAGCCTTGGCCTTTTTTGCTATGCGTGGATTGCACCGTCGCCGCAGGCAAGTGCGGCTTCGCGAACGGCTTCGCTATAGGTCGGATGTGCGTGACAGGTCAGCGCGAGGTCTTGCGCAGAGGCCCCAAACTCCATCGCGACACAAATTTCATGGATCAAATCCCCCGCCGCAGGGCCAATGATATGAGCCCCCAAAATACGGTCTGTCGCTTTATCGGCCAGGATTTTTACAAATCCTTCGGCCTGAAACACTGCCTTGGCGCGGGCATTGCCCATGAACGAAAATTTACCAACTTTATAAGCGCGGCCTTCGGCTTTCAGCTGCTCTTCGGTTTTGCCGACGGATGCCACCTCGGGCGAGGTGTAGACCACACCCGGGATCACATCATAATTCACATGACCCGCTTTGCCGGCCAAAACCTCGGCCAATGCCATGCCCTCATCTTCGGCTTTATGCGCCAACATTGGGCCAGTGATCGCGTCGCCAATGGCATAGAGGCCTTTGATATTCGTTGCAAAATGGTGAGTTTTAACCTGACCGCGCGGTTCCATCTCAACGCCCAATGCATCGAGCCCAAGCCCTTGGGTGAAGGGGCGTCGACCGGTGGCTACGAGAACGCAATCGGCATCAAGCGTCGCCTCGCTGTCATCTTTGCGCAGCTTATAGGTGACTTTCGCTTTGCCGCCTTTGGTTGCAACAGTTTGAACCGCAGCCCCCATGACGAACTTAAACCCTTGTTTTGTCAGTATTCTTTGGAAGCTTTTAGCCACATCGGCGTCCATACCGGGGGTGATCGCGTCCAAATACTCGACAACAGTGACTTCGGTGCCAAGCCGGGCGTAAACCGACCCCATTTCCAAACCGATCACGCCTGCACCAATCACCACCATGGTTTTGGGCACCTTGCCCAAGACAAGCGCGCCGGTCGAGGTGACCACTGTTTTCTCATCGACCTCGACGCCGGGCAGCGAAGACGGTTCTGACCCAGTTGCAATGACGATATGCTTGGCTTCATGCAGGTCTTCGCCAACCTTAACCTGACCCGCAGCCGGGATCGAACCCCAGCCTTTCAGCCAGGTTACCTTGTTCTTTTTCAACAAGAATTCGATGCCCTTGGTGTTGCCGTCAACCACGTCTTGCTTGTAGGCCTGCATTTGTGCCCAATCGACCGAAGGGGTTTTGCCCCGCAGGCCCATCTTGGCGAAATTATGCTCTGCTTCATGCAGCGAGTGGGTTGCGTGCAACAACGCCTTCGAGGGGATACAGCCTACGTTCAGGCAGGTGCCGCCAAGGGTTTCACGCGCTTCAACCAAGGCGGTTTTCAGGCCAAGCTGCGCGCAGCGGATGGCGCAAACGTAGCCGCCGGGGCCACCGCCGATGATAATGACGTCAAAACTTGCCATGGGCATTGTCCTTCGTATTTTTAAAGTGCTTTTTACGCATTGCATCCAAGCTTGTGTTTCGTGACCGAATGCAAAGACGACCCGAGAGTATGGTATTGCAGAGCCTAGCCGCTAGAAAAGCGGGTGCCAAGACGCCCTTCGGAAAAGTGAGGGCTGCGGGATGTGCCATGCCTGTGTTCATTTTGCAGATATCTGGGCCTTGGGGCGCGTCTGCAAGCTGCGGCAGGCCGTTTCCAAAAACCGTTGGAACGTAAAATCTGCGCTCATGGTTTTGCCGACTTGCGCCAAAGCAGCACGTGCTTTGGAGGCGCTGATTTTGGTTCGCAGATCAAAGTAATGCTTATCCATGATCAAGGGAGGCGCCAATCGCTCGGACAGAATGGGTTTGCCGCGTAGATAGCTTTTCAAAAAGCGCGGGTATTCCGAATAGACGCCCTCTTGAAAGTGCACATTCGCGACGCTGCCCGCGGCCATAATCATCGCGTCCAATTCAGCCCCGAACGTCCCCGGTGGCGCGACTGCAACCAGCCCATTTTCAATCATCGGCCCAAGCACCGCTTTGCGCCGCGCGTTCATTGCGCCAAAGAAAAGCGCCGGTCCCGTACCAGAGGCCAGTTTAGGGGCCTGCACCGGAAAGATATGCGGGCCGAAGTGGACTTTCGCACGGTCGTCCGGTGGCAAAAACGCATAAGCGGGGGCGTTATCCGCATTCAGGTCCAGCAGCAAATCATATTGTGCCACGAATGCCGCGATCCGCTGCGGGCCTTCGGCGCGCCACAACGCTTTGCCATCATGATCCGCGAATTGTTCGGTTTGTATACCAATTCGTAGGGCGTGGCCTGGCAGTTTCACCCCAAATTGATGCACACCGACAAAGACATCAACCTCGGCCCCAACCGGGCTTGCAATGCATTGCCCCAGATCCGCGGCGAAATCATGCAAGATCGGGTGGCAGGAATGCAGTGTGACGCCGTGATGTGTCCGTTGGCGCAGCCGTGGGTTTTCGCGCGCAGCCTCGGTTTGCCGCACCTTGGCAAATTGCGGAAATCCTGCTGCCACCACCGCGTCAGCGCTGCTGAAAGTGAAGCTGGAAAAGAAGCGCTCTGTGCCATAGGTTTCCAGATCGATCGCGGTGTAGTGATCGATGATCGCGTCGTAATGATCGGTTAAAACCGTATTGCCCGGGGCAAGGTTGCGGATCAGGACCAGACCGGTCGGGGCGCAGTCCAAAACCTCGATTATCAGGTCGGGCCGATAGTGCTGCAAGATCGGAAGCAGTTTCCAGACATCGCCAGTCCATGCGCCTTTCGGCAGATTATCGATGTCGCGTGTCGTCATCGCATGTGAAAAGGGGCAGCAATCGTGCAGCAAAATGACGCCGTCCGGGTGGCTGTTTGCCTCGGCATGCATGAAGTCGCGTAGCAAGTACTCAAACAGATGCATCCCGTCCAGAAAGCTTAACGACAAGCGGGTGTTCAGCGCTTTCAAAAAACCCGAGGCAAAGAAATCATCGCTTTTGCATTGAAACAGGTGAAGCAGCGGTTTGTTGCCCATCGCATTGGTTTTCAACTGAAACCTTGGATCGACAGCGATGGATTTGCTGCGCGATTTTTCCAACGAGCGCCCGGTTTGGCTGCCAACTTCAAGGTAGAAATCAAACGTCATACGCGCATGAAGCGTATCCAGAAACGTCAGATAGTTCAGGCCCTTTGCCGCGATGAACATTTGCGTCTCTTTCATTGGCAGCACAGGTCAGATCAGCGCTGCAAGGATCATGGCAAAGGTCGCGGCAAACCCCACACCCCAGATCGCAGAGCGCCACGGTTGCCAGCCAAGCGCATAGGCGGGCAGATAGAGGATGCGGGCGGCAAAATAGACCCATGCGCATCCGGCGGTGAAACCGGTGGATTGCCCGCCAAGTGTGACCACAACAACCGCGATGGTGAACAAGATCAGGCTTTCAAAATGATTGTTCATCGCGCGTTGCAACCGCCCCGAAAGCTCGGACATTTGCCGCGTTGGCGCGACGTCACGTGCCGAGGTGCTGTAACGCAGGCCAAGTTCCAAATTTGCACGCGCGCCAAATAGGGTGAAGTACACGGCTTGCAAAAGCGCGGCCAGGGCGAGGGTGGTGAGTTCGGGGGTCATATGCTGCGCACCGCTATCGCTTGTACTTTAATCTTTGCGCCAAACGGAAGCTTTGCGGCCTCATATATGGTTCGTGCTGGGCGATTGATCGGAAAGAGCCGCCCGTATACCGCGTTAACCTCAACGATGTCGTCGATGTTCGCAAACGCCAGATCCACATAGACAATCTCGTCGCGCGAGAACCCTGCATGCTCGGCGATCATAAAAATTAGCGCAAAGGCGCGCTCGGCCTCTTCGGTGACGGTCCCTGCGCGGTAACCATCCTCATAGACTGCGAGTTGGCCAGAGATATGGCAGGTATCACCAGACACCACGGCGTTGGAAATCGGGGACGGAGATGCCGGGACACCCGGAACATCAACAATAAAAGTATGCGGCATGCGAAACGTCCCCGATTTGCAAAGATTGGTGTGTGGCTGTTGGTCTGGTTCTGGTTACAGATCCATCAGCAAGCGGCGCGGGTCTTCCAGCGCTTCTTTGACGCGCACCAAGAACGTCACGGCGCCTTTGCCATCGACGACGCGGTGATCATAGCTTAGCGCCAGATACATCATCGGACGGATTACGATTTGGCCGTTCACGACCACAGGGCGCTCTTGGATTTTATGCATCCCCAAAATGCCCGATTGCGGCGGGTTCAGGATCGGCGAGGACATCAGCGAGCCGTAAACGCCACCGTTCGAGATGGTGAACGAACCGCCCTGCATCTCGGCCATCGACAGCTTGCCATCGCGGGCGCGCAGGCCCAATTCCGAGATTTTTTTCTCGATCGCGGCAAAGCCCATTTGATCGGCATCACGAACCACTGGCACCACAAGGCCCGAGGGCGTGCCAACAGCCACCCCCATATGGACGTAGTTTTTGTAAACCACATCGGTGCCATCAATCTCGGAGTTCACTTCCGGGACTTCTTTCAGCGCGTGGGTACAGGCTTTGACGAAGAAGGACATGAAACCAAGCTTGGTTTTGTGCTTCTTCTCGAACTGGTCTTTGTATTCGTTGCGCAAGGCCATAATGGCCGACATGTCGACCTCGTTATAGGTGGTCAGCATCGCGGCGGTGTTTTGCGCATCTTTCAGACGGCGCGCAATGGTCTGGCGCAAGCGGGTCATTTTGACCCGCTCTTCGCGGCTGGCATCATCGGCAGACACCGGGCCGCGCGGCATGGCGGCGGCAGGTGCTGCTGCGGGCGCTGCGGAAACAGCGGCCACGGCGGCGGCGACATCTTGCTTCATCACGCGGCCATCGCGGCCGGTGCCAGAGACCTGATCACTGGTCAGACCCGCCTCGGCCATCGCCTTTTTCGCCGCAGGTGCGTTCTCGACATCCTTGCCAGATGGCGCGGGGGCGGCCGGGGTTGGGGTGGTTTCAGCTTTCGCAGTCGGGGCCGCAACAGCGCCGCCTTCCGAGATCACGGCCAGACGGGCATTGGCGGCAACGGTTTCCCCTTCCGCGGCTATGATTTCAGCCAAAACACCCGCAATCGGGCTTGGCACTTCGACCGAGACCTTGTCGGTTTCCAGCTCGCACAGCATCTCATCCTGCGCGACCGTATCACCCACTTTTTTGAACCAAGTGGCCACGGTAGCTTCAGATACCGATTCGCCAAGGGTCGGCACATTCACATCAGTCATTTTACCCTCTTCCGCGCTGGCCTTGGCCGCTGCGCCTTTGTCATTGCTTACCGGGCTGGCTTTTGCAGCCGTTGCCCCCTCGCCGATTTGGGCCAAAAGGGCTGCAACGCCGACTGTGGTCCCTTCTGCTGCGATAATTTCGATCAAAGTGCCTGCCACGGGGCTGGGCACTTCAACGGTGACTTTATCGGTTTCCAACTCGCACAGCATTTCGTCGACAGCGACCGTGTCGCCCACCTTTTTGAACCAGGTGGCAATCGTGGCCTCTGTGACGCTTTCGCCGAGTGTTGGAACCCTGACTTCGGTTGCCATTCCCTTAACCCCCTGTCAGCGCATCCGTAATCAGCGCCTCTTGTTCTGTTTTATGACGGCTCGCCAAACCTGTGGCAGGCGAGGCCGAAGCATGACGTCCGACATAGCGCGGCCGCGAATTCTTGGCTTTGATCCGGGTCAGCACCCATTCGATATTGGGTTCAACATAGGTCCAGTAACCTTGGTTCTTCGGTTCTTCCTGACACCAGACGATATCGGCGCCCTTGAACCGTTCCAGTTCTTTGACCATCGATTGCGCTGGGAACGGGTAGAACTGTTCCAGACGCAGCAAATAGACATCGTCCAGACCCTGCGCATCGCGGGCGGCCAACAGATCAAAATAGACTTTGCCCGAGCACATAACTACGCGTTTGATCTTGTCGTCGGCTTGCAGCGTCAGGTCCGAATGACCCTTTTGGGCGTCATCCCAAAGCACGCGGTGGAAAGCCGAGCCGGTGGCGAAATCCTCGGCATCCGAGATGCATTTTGGATGGCGCAGCAGTGATTTCGGCGTCATCAGGATCAGCGGCTTGCGGAAGGTCCGATGCAGCTGGCGGCGCAGAATGTGAAAATAGTTTGCTGGAGTCGAGCAATTTGCCACGATCCAATTGTCATTGGCCGACATCTGCAAGAAGCGTTCGGGCCGCGCGGAAGAGTGCTCTGGCCCCTGCCCTTCGTGACCATGCGGTAGCAGGCAAACCAGACCCGACATCCGCAACCATTTGCTTTCGCCCGAGTTGATGAACTGATCGAACATGATCTGCGCGCCATTGGCAAAATCGCCAAACTGCGCTTCCCACATTACCAGCGCATTCGGTTCTGACAGCGAATAGCCATATTCAAACCCCAGAACCGCATATTCCGACAGCATCGAGTCGATGACTTCGTATTTTGCCTGACCCGGTTTGATATTGTTCAGCGCGTGATAGCGTTCTTCGTTCGATTGGCTGATAAAAGCAGAATGGCGTTGGCTAAAGGTGCCGCGCGAACAATCCTGCCCAGACAAACGGACCGGGTAACCTTCGGCGACAAGACTGCCAAAGGCCAATGCCTCGGCGGTGGCCCAGTCAAAACCTGTGCCGCTTTCGAACATTTTGGCCTTGTTGTCCAACTGGCGCGTGACGGTTTTATGCAGGTCAAACCCATCCGGCGCGGTGGTCAAAGCCTTGCCGACCTCTGCCATCGCCTCGGGACTGATCGCCGTTTGACCCGGCTGATAATCCTCGCCCTCACGGGCCATATTTTTCCAGCGGCCATCAAGCCAGTCAGCCTTGTTGGGCTTATAGTCTTTGCCGGCCTCGAATTCCTCGTTCAGATAGGCTTGGAACGTAGCCTTCATATCCTCGATCTCGCCTTCCGGGATCAGGCCATCTTTGACCAGACGCGCGGTATAAAGCGACAATGTGGTTTTGTGCTTTTTGATCTGCGTGTACATGGCCGGGTTGGTGAACATCGGCTCGTCGCCTTCGTTATGACCAAAGCGGCGGTAGCAGAAGATATCGAGCACCACATCCTTGTGGAACTTCTGGCGGAACTCGGTCGCAACTTTGGCCGCATGCACCACAGCTTCCGGGTCATCGCCGTTGACGTGGAAAATCGGCGCTTCGACCATCAAGGCAATATCGGTCGGATAGGGGCTGGAGCGGCTAAAATGCGGTGCCGTTGTAAAGCCGATCTGGTTGTTCACAACGATATGGATGGTGCCGCCAGTGCGGTGACCGACCAGCCCGGACAAGCCGAAACATTCAGCAACAACGCCCTGCCCCGCAAAGGCCGCATCGCCGTGCAGCAAAATCGGCAGCACCTGCACACGGTCCACATCGCCCATTTGTTCTTGCTTGGCGCGCACCTTGCCCAAAACGACCGGGTTGACCGCCTCTAGGTGGCTGGGGTTGGCCGTCAGGGACAGGTGAACAACATTGCCGTCAAACTCGCGGTCCGACGAGGCGCCAAGGTGATATTTCACATCGCCCGACCCATCGACATCTTCGGGCTTAGAGCTGCCGCCCTGAAATTCGTTGAAGATCGCGCGGTAGGGCTTTTGCATCACATTGGCCAGAACCGACAAACGACCGCGATGCGGCATGCCGATCACAACGTCGCGCACGCCCAGACTGCCGCCGCGTTTGATGATCTGCTCCATCGCGGGGATCAGGCTTTCGCCGCCATCCAGACCAAAGCGCTTGGTGCCCATGTATTTGACGTGAAGGAACTTTTCAAAGCCTTCCGCCTCGACCAACTTGTTCAGGATCGCTTTGCGCCCATTCTTGGTAAAGGCGATTTCTTTGCCATACCCCTCAATGCGCTCTTTCAGCCAAGCGGCTTGCTCGGGGTCAGAAATATGCATGTATTGCAGCGCGAAAGTGCCACAATAGGTCCGCTTCACAATCTCGACGATCTGGCGCATCGAGGCGACTTGCAGGCCCAAAACATTGTCGATGAAGATCGGACGATCCATATCCGCATCGCTAAAGCCATAGGATTTAGGGTCAAGTTCCGGGTGGTTGGCGCGGTTCAGCATGCCCAGCGGATCAAGATCGGCGGCAAGGTGGCCGCGAATACGGTAGGCACGGATGATCATCAAAGCACGGATACTGTCAAGCACGGCGCGCTGCACTTGCGCATCCGAAAGGCTAACGCCCGCCTCGGTGGCCTTTGCCACAATCTTTTTCCCAGCGGCCTTGGCATCGCCCGCAGGGGCCGCGGGCCATTCGCCGGTCAGCGCTGCGGTCAGGTCATCGACCGGCATCGGGGGCCAATCGGCCCGCGCCCAGGAAGGGCCGGCCGCTGCGGCCTCGACGACACGATCGGACTCGTTCATCGCGGCGAAAAACGCAGCCCACGAGGCATCGACCGAACCAGGGTCGGCCGCATGTTTGGCCGCCATCTGGTCGATATAATCCGCGTTGCCACCATCCAAGAAGTCAGAGGCGCGAAACTGGGCGTTGGGGGATTGTTCGGTCATTGAGGAACCTCTGACTTTGATTGTTTTGAGGAGACGGATCGTGCCTGCTGCGGCACGAAGGAAGAGGCGACAAGAAGGGGGGGCAATATGCAGACCGGCACGATCCAACCAAAGGCCAAATTGATGCCAAAAGCCCATGCCTCGTTTGCGGGGTGAAGCGCTAGCGCGGTTAAAAAACCACCTGCCAGCAGGACCAAAACAAGCAAAACGATCAGGATTTGGTCAAAATCCTTCCACCTAGAGCGGTTGGCGCGCCGGAGGGTGGTGTTCGCTACGGCCAGACTTGGAAACGTGGCGACCCGGCCCGAAAGCAACAGTCCTGCGCGATCGCGCTTAAACATCCACGATACCAACACATAGCAGGCGGCGCGAAACGCCAGCCGAGTGCTTTCGTCCTTGCGATGGAACGCGCGACTGAAATATGCCTTGGTGGCCTGAACTCGTCCCAACTTTTGCTCCGCAGTGCGAGGTTCATCCCGCAGTCATAAGGTTGATAAGGCGGGGTATACCCCCGCCCCATTGGTTACGCTTTGATTGCTTCCATCACCGCTTGTCCAAGATGGGCAGGGCTTTCCGCAACCACAATACCTGCGGCTCTCATTGCTTCGATTTTGCTTTCTGCGTCGCCCTTGCCACCCGCAACAATCGCACCGGCATGACCCATGCGACGGCCCGGAGGGGCAGTGCGGCCTGCGATGAAACCAGCAGTCGGCTTCCAACGGCCCTTTTTGCGCTCGTCAGCTAGGAATTGCGCAGCTTCTTCTTCAGCCGAGCCACCGATCTCGCCGATCATGATGATCGAATGGGTTTCGGGATCGGCCAGAAACATTTCCAAAACGTCAATATGCTCGGTGCCTTTGATCGGATCACCGCCGATGCCGACAGCCGTGGATTGGCCGAGGCCCAGATCAGAGGTCTGCTTGACCGCCTCATATGTCAGGGTGCCAGAGCGCGAGACCACACCGACCGAACCGCGACGGTGGATATGGCCGGGCATAATGCCAATTTTGCATGCATCAGGTGTGATAACACCGGGGCAGTTCGGCCCGATCAGGCGCGATTTAGAGCCTTCCATCGCGCGCTTCACCTTCATCATATCCAGCACCGGAATGCCTTCGGTGATACAGATGATCAGCTCCATCTCGGCGTCAATCGCCTCTAGGATACTGTCAGCGGCGAACGGTGGCGGCACATAAATCACCGAAGCATTGGCCTGCGTCCGCTCGCGCGCTTCATGCACCGAGTTGTACACTGGCAGATCCAGATGCGTGGTGCCGCCCTTACCAGGGGTCACGCCGCCCACCATTTTAGTGCCGTAAGCGATGGCCTGCTCCGAGTGGAACGTGCCCTGCGAGCCGGTAAAGCCCTGACAGATCACGCGGGTATTTTCATTGACGAGTACGGCCATCGGGGCCTCCTTGAGATTTCAGGTGTGAGACGCGCTATTTTGGCGCGTCTCGGAATGCGTTTACTGCGCCTTGTAGCCATCGGCGCAGGTGATGGAGATGTCATGGCCATCCACTTTGCCAAGCTTCGCCAAGCGCGATTGCTCATAGCAGACAGATTCGTCGTGCAGGTCGCCTTCACCTTTGGATGAAACACGCGCACTGCTGCATGCGGCAAGAGAGAGAAGAACGAAACAACCGATTGCGAGCTTCAACATGGGTTACCTTTTTACTGTTTTGACAAATATTATGTTTTTTATCATAATCTTACCTGTGGTCGAATGTACTGGGTCAATCATTAGCCAATGCTTTAAACACCTTGCGGTTCACGGCTTAGGCCATGCGTCTGGTTTATCAGGTAGGCAACAACCAGCGACACATCCCCACGACGATCATGATCACCTTGCACTGCGTAACTTGCCCCGCCCCGAACCGATCTTGTGGTGATCGGTGCCAAAGAACTCTGGCGCCGCTTTATGTGCCGACGCACGGCCTCGGGAAGGACACCCGAGGTTTGTGCGGCAGCGGGAAAAGCAGCCCAAATGAGAGGCAACGCAGCTAACATTAGCCTTTTACAGCCTTCACGATTTTCTGCGCGCCGTCTTTCAGGTCATCAGCAGCAATGACGTTCAGCCCAGAATTGCGGATGATCTCTTTGCCTTTTTCAACATTTGTGCCTTCAAGACGCACAACCAGTGGCACTTGCAAACCAACTTCTTTGACCGCCGAGACCACGCCTTCTGCGATCACGTCGCAGCGCATGATGCCGCCGAAGATGTTGACCAAGATGCCTTTGACCTGCGGGTCAGAGGTGATGATCTTGAACGCCTCGGTCACTTTTTCTTTGGTCGCACCGCCACCAACATCCAGGAAGTTCGCAGGCTCGGCGCCGTAAAGCTTGATGATATCCATCGTTGCCATCGCCAAACCAGCACCGTTGACCATGCAGCCAATTTCGCCGTCCAATGCGATATAGTTCAGATCGAACTTCGAGGCCGCGAGTTCCTTTGGGTCTTCTTCGCTTTCATCACGCAGCGTGGCGATGTCGGCGTGGCGATACAGTGCATTGCCGTCAAAGCTGATTTTGGCATCCAGCACTTTGATATTGCCATCGGGCGTGACGATCAGCGGGTTGATCTCCAGCATCTCCATGTCTTTTTCGACAAAGGCTTTGTAAAGCAGCTTTACCAAGGACACGCATTGCTTGATCTGTGCGCCTTCAAGACCCAGCGAGAAAGCGACGCGGCGACCGTGGAAATCGGACAAGCCCGTCGCCGGATCGATCGAGAAGCTGACGATTCTTTCCGGGGTTTTGGCTGCAACTTCTTCGATATCCATGCCACCTTCGGTGGAGGCCACGAAGGAAATGCGGCTTGACTGGCGATCGACCAACAAAGCGAGGTAAAGTTCGCGGGCAATGTCGGACCCATCTTCGATATAGATGCGGTTCACTTGCTTGCCAGCCGGGCCCGTCTGATGCGTAACCAACGTGCGGCCCAGCATCTGCTTGGCCATTTCAGCGGCTTCACCCACCGATTTGGCCAGACGCACGCCGCCTTTTTCGCCCGCTTCCGCCTCTTTGAAAGTGCCCTTGCCGCGACCACCAGCATGGATTTGCGCCTTCACGACCCAAAGCGGGCCATCCATTTCGCTTGCTGCCGTTTTCGCATCTTCAGCACGCAGAACAATGCGGCCATCGGAAACCGGCGCGCCATAACTGCGCAAAAGAGCTTTGGCTTGGTATTCGTGAATGTTCATCGGTTGTCCCATCGCTGATTATTTAGCCTTTGATGACACAGAAAATAGCCGATTCAAAAGGGATTTCGCGGAAAATCGGGTTTTCGAGCGGAAAAGCATTGTTTGTGATCACACCATTGAAACGTGTGATCACAAACGCCCCAAGCCCAAGCTGCGCTGGCGTGTAAAAGCTGTGTTTTGCTGATTCGTCTCAGGGGAAATGCGGGCTCGGTGCAAAAGGCGTGCCCAACGGCGTGCCGCAAATCCGGGCCATAAACCTTGGGAGGCTTGAGGCTTAAAGTCACGCATTTGCGAGGGCGATGATGGCCGTCGCAGCGGTGGGTTTGCACCTCAAGAAACCTTCGTTTGCCGCCCCGATTGAACAGGGCGGCAAATCTTGATCGCTTACTTCAGCGACGGGTCGATGTTTTTGCAGGCTTCAAGAAGGCCTTTGACCGCATCAACTGACTTGTCGAACATGGCCTGCTCCACAGCAGTCATTTTGATATTCACAATACGCTCGATACCATTGGCACCGATGACCGCAGGCACGCCAACATACATGCCCTTCACGCCGAGTTCGCCGTTGCAATAAGCAGCACAAGGCAAAACCCGCTTTTGGTCTTTCAGATAGGCCTCGGCCATCTCAATCGCTGCTGTCGCCGGTGCATAGAAAGCGGAACCGGTTTTCAGCAAACCAACGATTTCAGCGCCACCATCACGGGTGCGCTGGATGATCGCGTCCAGCTTGTCCTGCGTGGTCCAACCCATTTCGACCAGATCTGGCAGCGGGATACCCCCAACGGCGGAATAGCGAGACAGTGGCACCATCGTGTCGCCGTGCCCACCCAAAACGAAGGCCGTCACATCGCGCATGGATACGCCAAATTCCAACGACAAGAAGTGACGGAAACGGGCGGAATCGAGCACGCCAGCCATGCCAACAACTTTATTATGCGGCATCCCCGAGAATTCACGCAAGGCCCAGACCATGGCATCCAGTGGATTGGTGATGCAGATCACAAACGCGTTAGGTGCATGGGCTGCGATGCCCTCGCCGACCGATTTCATCACTTTTAGGTTGATGCCCAACAGATCGTCACGGCTCATCCCCGGTTTGCGAGGAACACCGGCGGTCACGATGCAAACATCAGCGCCTGCGATATCGGCATATGAATTTGCGCCCTTAAGGCTGGCATCGAAGCCTTCGGATGGGCCAGACTGCGCGATATCAAGGGCTTTACCCTGCGGCGTACCCTCTGAAATGTCGAAAAGGACGATATCGCCCAGTTCTTTGATCGCGGCGAGATGGGCGAGAGTACCGCCAATCTGACCCGCGCCGATCAGTGCAATCTTGGTTCTAGCCATGATTTCTGTCTCCGGATGGTTTGGTTAAGGTGCGGGATGGGTAGTCTTTTGCGATGGCTAACGCAAGAGAGCAGCATCGTCTGTTGCGCGCAGGCTTGTAACGTTTGCGCAGATTGCCCTAAGGCATGGCCCCGAAGGCAGGAGACGATATGGACGATTTGATCTTTTGGGCGGTTGCGGGGCTTGCAGCTGTTTTGGTCGGGCTCTCGAAGGGCGGCATGCCACTTGTTGCGATGATGTCAGTCCCGGTTTTGTCGCTTGTCATGCCGCCTTTGCAGGCTGCGGGCCTGCTGCTGCCGATCTATATTGTGTCCGACTGGTTTGGGCTTTGGGCCTACCGCAAAGAGTTCGATGCGCGCGTGCTGAAAATCATGGTGCCCGCGACCTCGCTTGGGGTGCTGCTGGGGTGGGCCACGGCCAATTTGGTGTCCGAGCGTATTGTCGGGGGCGTGATTGGCGCCTTAGGCGTCAGCTTTGCCGCATCGCGTTTGTTAGGGTACGGCAAAGCCGCTTTGGCCAAGCCCGTGAAATTGGGACCGGGGCTGTTTTGGGGCACGGCATCAGGGTTTACCAGTTTTGTCACTCATGCTGGCGGCCCGCCTTACCAGATTTATGCCCTACCCCTGCGGATGCCGAAAACAGTTTTTGCAGGCACAACCACCATCCTTTTCACATGGGTGAATTTCGCGAAGCTTCCCGCCTATATATCGCTTGGGCTGGTTAGCTTCGAGAATTTTCACATCGCTGTCTGGCTCATGCTCCCAGCATCTTTGGCGGTGTTTACCGGGGTGAAACTGGTCAAGATCGTTCCGGAAATCCTGTTTTTCAAGCTGGTGGTTTGGGCTTTGCTGCTGTTGTCGCTTCGGATGCTTTGGGTCGCCTTTGCGGCTTAAGCAGGTTCGCCCTTCGCGGGCAATTGCTCGGCCAAAGCCTCGAAGCCATGACCGGATGCCACGAGGCACGTTTGACCTTGTGGTGTGGTGATTGTGATTGTCCAGCTTTGCGTCTCGGCGCTGGCGAACACTTCCATCACCATATTATTGACCGCGATTCCCATTGAGCGGCGCGTCTCGCCAAAGCCATTCGTCAGCTTTTCCAACACCGCCGCGCGCGGGCCGCATTGCGGGGCCGCTTGGCTGGCTTGCGTCATCAGAATGATCGCGAGAAGACCGAAGGACAGGGCAAAAAACTTCTGTGTCATTTTCAAACCTTTCAGTAGGGCCACCTTTTTGCGATTTGGGCTGGCAGGTGGCGCAATGGGGCAATGCTCATGTCAAAATTTTGCGCTTTGAATGCGGAGAAATGGTTAACCCGAGGCACGTTCCTGCGTTGTTCTTATGCGGCCTTCGCTGCGTCGCGGCAAATCAAGGCTTGCCGAATGTGATGAAAATGTGATTCCTAGCGCAATAAAATTGCTTGGGAGAGAATCATGCAGCCTGCACGCCCCACCCGTTCCGTCCTCTACATTCCCGGGTCGAAAGATCGCGCTTTGGAAAAGGCCCGCACTCTGGCTGCTGATGCGATCATCTTCGATCTGGAAGATGCGGTTACGGTCGAGGAAAAACCAGCCGCCCGCGCCTTGCTGGCCAAGGTTTTGGCCGAGGGTGATTTCGGCGGTCGGATGCGGATTGTGCGCATCAATGGGCTGGATACCGCATGGGGTGCCGATGATATTGCGGCTTTTGCGGGCGCCAAGATCGATGCGCTGCTGATCCCCAAAGTCTCGACCCCCGAAGACTTGGATGCTGTGGCCGAACTGATCCCGGATATGCCACTTTGGGCGATGATGGAAACCGCGCTGGGGATGCTGAATGCCACCTCAATCGCGGCGCATCCGCGACTGAAAGGCATGGTGATGGGCACCAATGATTTGGCCAAAGAGCTTGGCAGCCGTGCTCGGGCAGACCGTTTGCCGATGCAAACCGGGCTTGGCCTGTGCCTTTTGGCTGCGAAAGCACATGGTTTGACCATCATCGACGGCGTTTACAACGCATTCAAAGACGACGAAGGCCTGCGTTTTGAATGCGATCAAGGGCGTGATATGGGGTTTGACGGCAAGACCCTGATCCATCCGGCGCAGCTGGAAATCGCCAATATTGCCTTTGCCCCAAGCGAGGCCGAGATCGACCTTGCGCGCCGCCAGATCGCAGCCTTCCAAGCCGCCGAGGCCGCCGGTCAAGGCGTTGCTGTCGTCGATGGGAAGATCGTCGAGAACCTGCATATTGTCACAGCCAAGGCGATCCTTGCAAAAGCGGAAGCTATTGCCAAAGCCTCAGAGTAAGATAGATGTGAACGCGATTCACATCTGAAAGGATTATTCGATGAGTTTGCTTATTCTAGGCCTCGCAATCTGGGTCTTTGCGCATGTCTTCAAGCGCCTTTTGCCAGAACCGCGCGCGGCTTTGGGGGACAAGGGCAAGGGGCTGATCGCGTTGCTGCTGCTGGGTGCGATTGTGCTGATGGTCATCGGCTATCGTGGGGCTGCGATCAATCCGGTCTACACCCCATTTCCGGGGATAGGTCATCTGAATAACCTGTTGATGTTTATCGCACTTTATCTGTTTGGTGTCAGCGGCTCGCGCGGCTTGCTTTACGGTAAAATCCGCCATCCGATGCTATGGGGCACAACCCTTTGGGCCGTGGCCCATTTGCTGGTAAACGGCGATCAAGCCTCGCTTATCTTGTTTGGTGGAATCGGGCTTTGGGCCTTGATGCAAATGGTTTTGATCAACCGGTCCACTGCTTGGGTTCCCGCCAAAGCGGGGCGCGGGATTTCTGGCGATATTCGCAATACCATCGGGACCGTTTTGATATTCGGTGTCATTACCGGCATTCACAGCTGGCTTGGGTACAACCCGTTTCTAGGAACTTACGGATGAAACTTTACCGCTTACTGACCGAGGATGACACCTCTGCGTTTTGCCATAAAGTCACCGATGCATTGAACAAAGGGTGGGCGCTGCATGGCGGCCCCACCTATAGCTTTGACCATTCAAACGGCGTGATGCGCTGCGGCCAAGCCGTCGTGAAAGAGGTTGAAGGCAGCTATACGCCCGACATCAAGCTGGGCGCGCAATAAGCCAAGCAGGCGGCGGGCTGATCTAAACCTTGGGATACTGACTTATGAAAACCAATCCGGGCCGCTTCTTTGAAGATTACACCTTGGGCGACGTGATTGCCCATGCCGTGCCGCGCACCGTCGCAGAAGGCGAGCGGGCGCTGTATCACGCTCTGTACCCCGCGCGGCACGCTTTGTATTCATCGGATGATTTTGCCAGCCAATGCGGGTTGGAGGGCAGCCCGCTGGATGACCTCATCGCCTTTCACACGGTGTTTGGCAAAACCGTGCCTGACATCTCGCTGAATGCCGTGGCCAATCTGGGCTATGGCGACGGGCGCTGGTTGGCGCCGGTCTATCCGGGCGACACCTTGCGGTCAGTATCAGAGGTGATCGGGCTCAAACAAAATTCCAACGGCAAATCCGGTGTGGTCTGGGTGCGCACCCAAGGGCTGAACCAGCGCGACGAGGTGGTTTTGGACTATGTGCGCTGGGTGATGGTTCGCAAAAACCGCGACACGCCCGCGCCGCAAACCGTCATCCCGGATCTGCCCACCGTGGTTGACCCTTCGCGGTTGGTGGTGCCGTATGGATTGGATTTTACGCAGTATGATTTTGCGCTGGCCGGGCAGCCGCATCGCTGGGGCGATTATCATCTGGGCGAAAAGATTGACCATGTCGACGGCGTTACAATCGAAGAGGCCGAGCATATGATTGCCACCCGCCTTTGGCAAAACACCGCCAAAGTGCATTTTGATGCGACATTTCGCGAAGATGGGCGGCGGCTGATTTATGGCGGCCATGTGATCTCGATGGCGCGGGCCTTGTCGTTTAACGGTTTGGCCAATGCCCAAATGATCGTGGCCCTGAACAGCGGTGCGCATGCCAACCCGTGTTTTGCGGGCGATACGGTAAAGGCTTGGTCCGAGGTTCTTGACCGGGCAGAAACCGCAGCACCGGGGGTGGGCGCAATCCGGTTACGGCTGGTTGCGGTCAAACAAGGGGCCGCCCCTTTTGCCTTGCGCGACGCCGCGGGAAAGTATGATCCGCATGTTTTGCTGGATCTGGATTACTGGGCTTTGATGCCCTTGTAATTGCCTGACGGGGTCCGCCCTTCACGCTGTCGAAAACAAAAAAAACGCATAACAAACAATAAATTGGCGAATTTCCGCGCATCCATCGGCTTGCTTTTGCCGCCCGAGGGATCACAGGGATTTTTCGCGACGGAACGGCTATGGCCCGGCGTATCAGCCACGCAACCCAAAAAGCATGGGAAATGGTTGCCCCGCATCATCCTGACCAGAACAGGTCACAAACTATACGGCCTTTGGGAGGAATAATTGTATTCACGAGGTGTATTGTGAACATGATCCGAAAAGCCCTGACTGCAATCGCAGCCCTGACCTTTCTTGCGCCGCTTTCGGCACAGGCAAAGACCAAACTGAATTACGGAACCGAGCTGGAGCTTGAAGTCTTCAATGATGACCAGTCCTTTGTAACCGTCACACCCTATGTCGAACTGGAGTTCCCTTCCGGCATCTATACCGGGGTGGAGCTTTATAATGTCCACGGGGATGACGACAACGAAAGCGAATTCGACCTTTATCTTGGCTACCGGGGCGAAGCGGGATTGTTGTCATATGACATCTATTACTATCGTTACTATCTGAACCAGACCGGCTACGACAGCGATGACTTGACCGCCGAGGTCAGCGATCCCCTGTTCGGACAGCTTGTTGGCACAACCAGCCTCACCTCGGATTTAAGCGGCGGTTGGTCAGGCGAGCAGGAGGTGGCCTATGCCCTGCCCGCCGGTCTTGAACTTTCGGCAATCTATGGGGTGGGCGAACTTGCCGATGATGATGATTGGGAAATCGGCATTGCGAAATCGCTGAATGAGACGACAGAAGTTGGTTTCAGTTTTAATAATTCCGAAACCCGGGAGGAGTTTTTGTCCTTCACACTTGCTTTCGATGCCAGCATCGACGGCATTTTCGGCCGCTGAAAATATTGACCTGAACCGAGCAAGGCGCAACCTGTGTTGCGCCTTGTCCTTTTGCCTAAAGTAGACGAGGCGGTAAAAAGCCGATTCATTTTGGATGCTGAACAGACTATACTTTGGTATGATTACAGTGCGTGATAGACGGACCGGTGATTTGTTTGATCGTTGGTCGGAGATGGGCCAGAAGCGGCGCCTGCTGCTGTATCGTTCTTGGGCGGG
>JBLIGH010000015.1:0-19348 GCA_047636855.1 Pseudorhodobacter sp. | reverse complement strand
AGCGTGATACCGCGCGCGGCGAGGCGGGCGCGCTGACCGTCACCGTGACAGAGCTTGAATCGGCGCGCACCGAACTTTTGACCCAGCAAGAAGCCCTTAACCTTGCGCTTGCGTCGGCGCGGCAAGAAATTGACACGCAACTCGAAGCTGCTCTCCTTGCTGCGGCCCGGCGCGAAGCTTTGGACGCGATGATTGCCGATCTGCAAAATCAGGTCGTCGCAGGCGAAGCCTCGTTGACCGATACCTTGGCGCGTCTAACCGCCGCTGAAGGAACCACCGAGGCGCAGCGCGCGGATCTTGTGGCGCTGGCCGCAGAATTGGCCGAGGGCCAAGCTTCCCTTGCCGATGCGCTGGCGCGATTAACGGCGGCGGAAGGCACGGCCGAGACGCGGCTTGCCGACCTTGCGGCATTGGCGGCACAATTGGCCGAGGCGGAAAATGCAGTTACCAGCGGTGCCACGCAGACAACCGCATTAACAGCGCAAATTGCGGAATTGCAGAAGAATTTGGTGTTGGCAGAATCGGCAAGCGCCGATGCGGATGCTTTGCGGGCCCGGATGGCGGAATTGGAGGCTAGCCTGACAGAGGCGGAACGCGCCAAGCTCGCTCAACTCGCAGCTGCCGAAACATTGCGGCGCAGGTTGGCTGCGACCGAAACCTCGCTCAGCGCGGAAGAAACGGCGCTTTTGGCCGAGCGCGCGGCAGTAGAGGCATTGCGGCGCAGGTTGGTGACCACTGAAAGTTCTTTGACGCAGGAAGAAGTCGCCCTTTTGGCCGAACGTGCGGCAGCCGCCGCTTTGCGCGAACGGTTGGCGTCGGTTGAGGCGCTGCTGAGCGAAGAAGAGCAGGCCCGCCTGACCGATCTTGCCGCGGCAGAGACATTGCGCGCGCGGCTTGCGGCCTCTGATACCGAACTCACGGCGATGACATTAGCGCTGGAAGAACAGCGCAAACGCGCCGAAGATACCCTGACCCTGCTGGCAGCGGCCCAAGCTGCCACGACACAAACGGATGCAGATTTACAGGGGCGCGAAGCTTTGCTGGCCATCGCCAGCGCGCAGATAACGGCTGAACAAAAGCGCACGGCAGAAAGCGCCCGAAGGGTGGCGCTGCTAAACGAACAAGTGGCAGCTTTGCGCGGCCAATTGGGCGAATTGCAAGGTTTGCTAGACGCCGCCTCGGCACGGGACCGGAATGCAAATGTGCGGCTGGATGCGTTGGGAAGCCAGTTGAACACCGCCCTTGCGCAGGTCGCTTCAGAGCAAAAACGCCGGGCAGATCTGGAAGAGACCGAGCGTAAACGGCTTGAGGCCGAAACCAAAAAGCTGGAAAATTTCCGGTCCGAATTTTTTGGCCAATTGCGTGAAGTCTTGGCTGGGCGCGAGGGCGTGCGCATCGTGGGCGACCGGTTTGTGTTTTCGTCCGAGGTGCTTTTTGATCAAGGAGCGGCCAACCTTGCCGAGGAAGGTCAGGTGCAAATCGCCGGCGTGGTTGCGACATTGCGAGAGATTTCAGACCAGATTCCGGCCGATATCGACTGGATTTTGCGTGTCGATGGCCATACCGACACTGTACCGCTTTCCGGGACTGGCGCATTTGCGGATAATTGGGAGCTGAGTCAGGCCCGCGCGCTTTCGGTGGTGCGTTTCATGCAAGAGGTTTTGGGTTTTCCGCCGAACCGCATGGCCGCCACTGGATTTGGCGAATGGCAGCCCGTGGCTTTGGCTGATACTGAGGCCGCCCGCGCGCAAAACCGCCGGATCGAGCTGAAGCTGACAGAGCGTTAAACCTGCGCCCTGAACAATAAGGGCAGAGGCGGCAGAACAGATTTTGGCGCATCGCACCCAAATCCGTTCTGCCCAAAGTTGCTGGCCGAAGAAGGTTTGTAAGCAGGGTTACTTCGGTTTCGCGGCCATCGAAGTCAGTTTGACATCATTTTTGGTGCTGGCCGCTGCTGCGATAACTTTTGGCACTTCTTTTTTAGGTTTCTTTTGATCTTTGCCGCGTTTGCTCATGCCCTTGGCCATGATCGCAATCCTTGAATGGCTGACCCTGTTTGGGCCACACCCCGCAGCATAAGCTTCTTTGGCAAGAACGCCATCTCTATCGGTGATGCCCCGATGGCTGGACAATTTGCTTGAAAACAAAAGGCCCCCAAAACAAGGGGGCCTTTTTAATGCGATTACTCTGCCGTCAAAAGCGGGGGCTTTTGCCCGGTGAGCCTTGGTTTTTGAGGTTCTTCGATCACCACATCAAGCATGCCATCTTTCATGCCAACTTTGACGACGCCCCCTTTGGTCAATTTGCCGAACAGCAATTCTTCGGCCAAAGGCTTTTTGATATATTCTTGGATGACGCGGCCCAAAGGACGCGCGCCCATTTTATCATCATAGCCTTTTTCCCCCAACCAATCGGCGGCCGCTGACGTCAGCTCGATATGGACATTGCGGTCCAGCAATTGCGCTTCAAGCTGCAACACGAACTTTTCGACCACTTGACGAATGACTTCGCGGCCAAGCGGCGCGAAGCTGATAACAGCGTCAAGACGGTTGCGGAATTCCGGGGTGAAAGTCCGTTCAATCGCGGCTGTATCTTCGCCTGTGCGCCGATCGCGACCAAAGCCGATGGCGGATTTAGATTGCTCTACCGCGCCAGCGTTCGAGGTCATGATCAAGATCACATTGCGGAAGTCGACCGTACGACCGTTATGGTCTGTCAGCTTGCCGTGATCCATCACCTGCAGCAGGATATTATAGACGTCGGGATGCGCTTTTTCCATTTCGTCCAGCAGCAACACGCAATGCGGGTGCTGATCGATACCATCGGTCAACATACCACCCTGATCAAAGCCGACATAGCCCGGAGGTGCGCCGATCAGGCGGGAAACGGCGTGTTTCTCCATATATTCGGACATATCGAAGCGCAGCAATTCAACACCCAGCGTCGAGGCCAGCTGCTTTGCGACTTCGGTTTTACCGACACCGGTTGGCCCAGCGAACAGATAGTTGCCGATGGGTTTTTCCGGCTCGCGCAGACCTGCACGGGCAAGTTTGATCGCCGAGGCCAAAGCTTCGATCGCCTTATCTTGCCCGAACACCACGCGCTTAAGCGATTTTTCCAGATCGCGCAGAACCTCTGCATCGTCCTTAGAGACGCTTTTCGCCGGGATGCGGGCGATTTTTGCCACGACGGCCTCGATCTCTTTGGTGCCAATCGTCTTGCGGCGCTTGGATTCGGAAACCAGATGCTGTGCAGCCCCGGCCTCGTCAATCACGTCAATCGCCGAGTCGGGCAATTTGCGGTCATTGATATAGCGCGCGGCCAGTTCCACGGCGGATTTTATCGCATCCGCAGTGTAGCGCAGATCGTGATGCTCTTCGAAATGCGGCTTCAGACCCATCAGGATCTTGATCGCATCAGGGATCGAAGGCTCGTTCACGTCGATCTTTTGGAAACGACGGGCCAAGGCGCGGTCTTTTTCGAAATGCTGGCGGAACTCTTTGTAAGTGGTAGAGCCCATGGTGCGCAGTTTGCCGCCCTGAAGCGCTGGCTTCAGCAGGTTGGAGGCGTCCATCGCACCGCCCGAGGTGGCACCAGCCCCGATGATGGTGTGAATCTCGTCGATGAACAGAATCGCATCGGGATGATCTTCCATCTCTTTGACGACAGCTTTCAGACGCTCTTCAAAGTCACCGCGGTACCGGGTGCCTGCCAGCAAAGCGCCCATATCCAGCGAATAGATCGTTGCTTTGGCCAGTATATCAGGTGTCTGACCATTGATGATTTTCCAGGCCAGGCCTTCCGCAATCGCGGTTTTGCCCACGCCGGGGTCGCCCACCAAAAGCGGGTTGTTTTTGCGGCGGCGGCATAGAACTTGAATGCAGCGTTCCACCTCGGCTTCGCGGCCGATCAGCGGGTCCACATCGCCTTTCAAGGCTTTGACATTCAGGTCGACGCAATATTTCGACAAGGCCGATTCTTTGGCATCGCCGGCTTCGCCTTTGGGCGTTTCATGCGGTTCTTCGGCGCCGGTAATCGGGCGCGCTTCGCCAAACGTCGGATCCTTTGCGACGCCATGCGCGATGAAATTCACGGCGTCATAGCGCGTCATATCCTGCTCTTGCAGGAAATAAGCCGCGTTTGATTCGCGCTCGGCAAAGATCGCGACCAAAACATTCGCACCGGTGACTTCGGTGCGGCCTGACGATTGCACATGGATCGCGGCACGTTGAATGACGCGCTGGAATGCGGCTGTTGGTACAGCCTCGGAGCCTTCAACATCGGTGACCAAAGTCGACAGGTCATCGTCAATGAAATCAACGAGCGTTTTGCGCAATTCGTCAAGATCGACAGAGCATGCCTGCATGACGCGGGCAGCATCCGGTTCGTCGATCAAAGACAAAAGCAGATGTTCTAGCGTTGCAAGTTCGTGGCGGCGGGCGTTGGCCAAAGCCAAAGCGCCGTGGATAGCCTGCTCAAGCGTTGTGGAAAATGATGGCACTTGATGGTGCTCCTTTTTCTGCTGGCCGGTTAGGGCGGTTGCCCAAGTTGACCATGGCCTCATATCTTTAAAGTTCGGTTTTCTTTGGCGGTCTTCAAGTCTTTTTTCTGTTATTTTGTCGTTTCACACGTTCTCGGCACAAATTGTGATCACCGTTGGACGAGAGTGGTCAGAATTTGTCTTTTCGGGCACGAATTTCAGCAAAAACGGAGGCATCATCAGCTGCGGCCATGCCAAGAGCTGATTTCAACACCGGGTCAGAGGCCCTGAGAAACGGATTTGTTTGCCGTTCAAGCGCCAAGGTGGAAGGGACAGTGGGTCGGCCCGCGGTGCGCGCGTCGTCTATGTCCCATGACCTTAATTTAAGGCTTGTGTGGTCGGGTTCAAGGGACAAAGCGAAGCGCATGTTGGAAGAGGTGTATTCGTGGCCAGAACAGATCAAGGTCTCGTCGGGAAGGGCCGCGAGTTTCGACAGGCTTTGCCACATCAATTGAGGCGAGCCTTCAAACAGGCGGCCGCAGCCCATCGCCATCAGGCTGTCTGCGGTAAACGCAAAGCCCGACCCCGCGAGGTAGAAAGCGATATGCCCGACGGTGTGGCCAGATACATCCAAAATCTGCACCGTTTCCCCGCCAAATTCCAGCGCATCCCCCTCTGCCACCGCAATATCCAGTTTCGGCAAGCGGTGCGCATCTGCCGCAGCCCCCCAAACACGCGCCGGGGCTTTTGCCAGCAAGGCAGGCAGGCCGTCGATATGGTCCCAATGGTGATGCGTCAGCCAGACATCGGTTAAGGTCCAATTGCGGGCCTTCAGTGCCGCCAGAATCGGCTCTGCATCGGGCACATCGACGACCGCAGTGGCACCACTGCGCGCATCATGGATCAAAAAGGCGTAGTTATCGCCGAGGCAAGGGATGGTTACGAGTTCAAGTGCCATGGTCTTTCGATCTCTTTTCGCTATTCTGTTGTTTAAGTTTGGCTGGAAAAGGGCCCGTTCGCAATGCATCTTGATGTGCTAGATCTGCGCAGCTTCTATTACCGGACCAAATTGGGCCGCGTGGCGCAGCGTGCGATTCGCGAACAGGTCCTGCGCTACTGGCCCAGTGCGAAGGGGCAATCGGTGGCTGGTTTTGGTTTCGCGGCGCCGTTGCTGCGGCCCTACCTTGCGGATTCGAGACGGGTTTTGGCGCTGATGCCGGGACCGCAAGGCGTCATGCCTTGGCCGGCTGGGATGGAAAATGTCTCGGTTTTGGTCGAAGAGGCACAATGGCCGCTGCCAACCGGCATTCTGGACCGGTTGGTGATAATGCACGGGCTGGAAACCTCGGAACAGCCGTCCGCCTTATTGGACGAGGCGCACCGGGTGCTTGGCCCCGGCGGGCGCGCCTTGTTCATCGTGCCGTCGCGCGCCGGGCTTTGGGCGCGGCGTGATGGCACGCCTTTTGGCTTTGGCCGCCCCTATTCGCTGGGGCAGTTAGAAGCGCAGCTGCGCCGGCATCATTTCACGGTCGAGCGGAGCACCTCGGCACTTTATGCCCCGCCTTCGTCGCATTCCTTTTGGCTGCGAACCTCTGAGTTTTGGGAGCGCAATGGCCGCCGCTTTACGCCATGGCTGTCTGGTGGTGTGCTGATCGTCGAAGCCTCTAAGCAGGTGTTTGCGCCAAGGCGCGGCGGGCTTGGCGAGGCTGTGCGCCGCCCTTTGCGCGTCTTGGAAGGGATGGGGCCGGGTGTACCAGAACCCGCATTGTGCGAAGAGGCCGATGCGATTTTGCGGCGCCGCAGCTAAAGCTTCACGCCCCTTGCACAAACGCCAATTCAAATGACGGATAGATTTCATCCTTGGGCATGTCAGTTTGCCTAAACATTGGTGTCAAGATGATGCTGATTGGCAGTCTGATATGCAAAGCGCCGCAAGGGAAGAGGCCGCATATCGAGAATGACAGGGTGCGGCAGGACGTCGCTTCGTTTGTTTTGCGTTGAGCTAAAAAAGATAAATATAAAGCAATATTTAACACTTTTGAGACCTTAGATTTCAAAAATTTACAAATTAGTCGAATAATGCGATGCGCCAAGCGCTTCAATCTGACCACCAAGCAGGTGCGTGGAATTTTGGCACAAGTCTTTGTGCAAACATGTTCTGATAAGGCGTTCATAAAGGTTGCGGCACTTCATTTGCTCTGCTAAACCGCCGCAAAATTGAGACGCATGCACTCGTATGCGCCACTGGATGCCCTTGTGTCGCGAGCCTGCGATTCTTGGCCAGACCTCGGAAGGGATGACGTGTCAGAAACTGCTTCGATCTCCTCCGGTATTGCTGAACGCTACGCCACCGCTCTGTTTGAGCTGGCGAAAGAGAGCAATGCCCTCAAATCGCTGGAGGGTGACATCGACGCCCTCGATGCGGCTCTTGCCCGCTCTGCTGATATGCAAACACTCATTGCCTCGCCGCTCTATTCGCGCGCCGACCAATCAAGTGCCATTGCCGCCATAGCTGCCAAAATGGGCCTGTCCGCATTGGTTGCCAATACATTGGCACTGATGGCGGAAAAGCGGCGTCTTTTTGTGTTGCCACAGCTGATCGCCATCCTGCGCGAGAAAATCAGCACAGAAAAAGGCGAAGTGACCGCCGAGGTGACCGCCGCAGTCAAGCTTACGGCTGCGCAAGCCAAAGAACTCGCCGCAACGCTGAAAGCGCGTGTCGGCAAAACTGTTATACTGAAAACCACTGTCGATGAATCCCTCATCGGCGGTCTTGTCGTGAAGCTGGGCTCTACCATGATCGATACGTCGGTCAAGGCAAAGCTAGCGGCCCTCCAGAATGCAATGAAAGAGGTCGGATAATGGGTATCCAAGCAGCTGAAATTTCTGCGATCCTGAAGGACCAGATCAAAAACTTCGGCCAAGATGCCGAAGTGGCCGAGGTTGGCCGGGTGTTGAGCGTCGGTGACGGTATCGCCCGCGTTTATGGTCTGGACAAAGTTCAGGCTGGCGAAATGGTCGAATTCCCAGGTGGTATTCGCGGCATGGCGCTGAACCTTGAAGTTGATAACGTCGGTATCGTTATCTTCGGGGATGACCGGTCGATCAAAGAAGGCGACACAGTCAAGCGCACCAAGTCCATCGTGGACGTGCCGGTTGGCGACGCCCTTTTGGGCCGTGTTGTAGACGGCTTGGGCAATCCGATCGACGGCAAAGGCCCGATTGCGTCGACCCAGCGTTCGATCGCTGACGTTAAAGCCCCCGGCATTATCCCGCGTCAATCGGTGCACGAGCCGATGGCGACTGGCCTGAAATCGGTCGACGCTATGATCCCGGTTGGCCGTGGCCAGCGCGAATTGATCATTGGTGACCGTCAGACAGGTAAGACCGCAATCGCGCTCGACACCATTCTGAACCAGGCATCCTATAACAAAGCCGCCGGCGATGATGAGAGCAAGAAGCTCTATTGCATCTACGTCGCGATTGGTCAGAAGCGCTCTACCGTGGCGCAGCTGGTCAAGAAGCTGGAAGAAACCGGCGCTATGGCCTACACAGTTGTTGTGGCGGCGACCGCGTCCGACCCTGCACCGATGCAGTTCCTGGCACCTTACGCCGCGACATCCATCGCTGAATATTACCGTGACAATGGCCGCCATGCGCTGATCATCTATGATGACCTTTCCAAGCAGGCCGTGTCTTATCGTCAGATGTCGCTGTTGCTGCGTCGCCCACCGGGCCGCGAAGCTTATCCTGGCGACGTTTTCTACCTTCACTCTCGCCTGCTGGAACGTTCGGCAAAACTGAACGCCGATCATGGTTCAGGCTCGCTGACAGCGCTTCCGATCATCGAAACCCAAGGCGGCGACGTATCAGCGTTTATTCCGACAAACGTGATCTCGATCACAGACGGTCAGATCTTCCTTGAAACCGAATTGTTCTATCAGGGCATCCGTCCTGCCGTGAACACCGGTCTTTCGGTGTCGCGCGTTGGCTCTTCGGCACAGACGAAGGCGATGTCTTCGGTTGCTGGCCCGGTGAAGCTTTCACTGGCGCAGTACCGCGAAATGGCGGCCTTTGCGCAGTTTGGGTCCGACCTTGATGCCTCGACCCAGCAGTTGCTGGCCCGTGGTGCGCGTCTGACCGAGTTGATGAAGCAGCCGCAATATTCGCCGCTGACCAATGCCGAGATTGTCTGCGTTATCTTTGCCGGTACCAAAGGCTATCTGGATAAGGTTGCGGTCAAAGAAGTGGGTCGCTACGAGGCAGCGCTTTTGAAATTCCTGCGCTCTAACCATGCTGATCTGTTGGCCGATATTACCAACAATGACCGCAAGGTGAAGGACGAGTTGGAAGCGAAGATCAAAGCCGCTCTCGACGCTTTCGCAAAAGATTTCGCCTAAGGGGGTTGGTCGATGCCGAGCCTAAAGGACTTAAAAAATAAAATTGCGAGTATTAAAAATACCCGCAAGATCACCAAGGCCATGCAAATGGTTGCGGCGGCAAAATTGCGACGCGCACAAGAAGCTGCGGAAGCGGGACGGCCCTATGCTGAACGGATGAATGCCGTGATGGCAGTGCTTGCAGCTTCCGTGGGCACCTCTGACACCGCACCCCGACTTTTGGCCGGGACGGGGTCTGATAAGGTGCATCTGCTGGTTGTCATGACCGCAGAGCGTGGCCTTTGCGGCGGCTTCAACTCGACCATTGCGCGTCTTGCACGTGTGAAGGCAAACGAGTTGCTGGCGAAGGGCAAGACGGTCAAGATTTTGACCATCGGCAAAAAAGGTCGTGAGCAGTTGAAGCGCGATCTTTCAGCGCATTTTGTGGGTCATGTCGATCTGAGCGACGTCAAGCGGATCGGTTACACCGAAGCGCAGGCCATCGCAAAGGACGTCTTGTCACGCTTTGATGCGGGCGAGTTCGACGTGGCGACGCTGTTCTTCAACCGCTTCCAGTCGGTGGTCAGTCAGATCCCGACCGCGCAGCAGGTCATTCCGGCCAAGTTTGAAGACGCGGGCGCGGCCAACGCTCTTTACGATTACGAGCCGTCAGAAGAAGGCGTTCTTGCCGATCTTTTGCCGCGCGGTGTGGCCACGCAGGTCTTCACCGCTTTGCTTGAAAACGGGGCCTCGGAACAGGGTGCCCGGATGAGCGCGATGGACAACGCGACACGGAATGCTGGCGATATGATCACGAAATACACGACGATCTATAACCGGACCCGTCAAGCCGCGATCACCAAAGAGCTTATTGAAATCATCTCGGGCGCTGAGGCGCTCTGACCCGCTAACGGAGAATAGACATGGCAAAAGCGAAAGCAGTCGGCAAAATCACTCAGGTGATCGGCGCTGTTGTGGACGTGCAGTTCGAGGGTGACCTGCCGGCCATTCTGAACGCACTTGTAACGAGCAACAACGGCAAGCCGTTGACCTTGGAAGTGGCGCAGCACTTGGGCGAAAGCACTGTGCGTACCATCGCTATGGACGCGACCGAAGGTCTGGTCCGCGGTGAAGCCGTAACCGACACCGGATCGCCGATCTCGGTTCCGGTTGGCGAGGCCACATTGGGCCGCATCATGAACGTCACCGGTGACCCGATTGACGAAAGAGGCCCGGTTGCCACCAAAGAACGGCGCACGATCCACGGCCTGGCACCAAGCTTTGCTGATCAATCGACCGCGACTGAAATTTTGGTAACGGGCATCAAGGTTATCGACCTGCTGGCCCCTTACACCAAGGGCGGCAAAATTGGCCTCTTTGGCGGTGCGGGCGTTGGTAAAACTGTTTTGATCATGGAATTGATCAACAATATCGCCAAAGTTCACTCGGGCGTATCCGTGTTTGCGGGTGTTGGCGAGCGGACCCGTGAAGGCAACGACCTTTATCACGAGATGATCGATTCCGGTGTTATCAACCTCGAAGACCTGACCAAGTCGAAAATCGCGCTGGTTTACGGTCAGATGAACGAGCCTCCGGGCGCGCGTATGCGGGTTGCGCTGTCGGGTCTGACCCTGGCTGAACAGTTCCGCGACGATACCGGTTCGGATGTTTTGTTCTTCGTTGACAACATCTTCCGCTTTACTCAAGCGGGTTCGGAAGTGTCGGCGCTGCTCGGTCGTATTCCTTCGGCGGTGGGTTACCAGCCTACGTTGGCCACCGACATGGGTGCGATGCAAGAACGTATCACCTCGACCAAGAACGGCTCGATCACCTCGGTGCAAGCCGTCTATGTTCCGGCCGATGACTTGACCGACCCGGCGCCTGCAACCTCGTTCGCCCACTTGGACGCAACGACGGTTTTGGATCGCTCGATCTCGGAAAAAGGCATCTACCCGGCTGTGGACCCGCTTGGATCGACTTCGCGTCTGCTTGATCCGCTGATCATCGGCGAAGAGCATTACAAAGTTGCGACCGACGTGCAGCAAGTGCTTCAGCGCTACAAATCGCTGCAAGATATCATCGCCATTTTGGGCATGGACGAATTGTCGGAAGAAGACAAAACGGCCGTATCGCGCGCACGGAAACTGGAACGCTTCTTGTCCCAGCCTTTCGACGTGGCGAAAGTCTTTACCGGTTCTGACGGTATTCAGGTGCCACTGGACAAAACCATCGCTTCGTTCAAAGCAGTGGTTGCAGGCGAATATGATCACCTGCCAGAAGCGGCGTTCTATATGGTCGGTGACATCGACGACGTGATCGCCAAAGCTCAGCGTCTTGCTGCAGCAGCGGCATAAGGGGGCATCATGGCAGGAGCACTGCAATTCGACCTCGTCAGCCCTGAGCGCCGCCTCGCGTCGCTTCAGGCGGTCGAGGTGCAGATTCCAGGTGCCGATGGCGACCTGACGGCGATGGAGGGGCATGCCCCGACCATCACCACGCTGCGTCCTGGCGTTTTGCGTGCTATTGGCGCGGATGGCGAAAAAGCGTTCGTGGTGACCGGTGGTTTCGCTGAAATCAGTGCGACAGGCGTTTCGGTCTTGGCCGAACGCGCTGTACCGCTTGCCGAGGCAAATGGTGCCATGGTGGACGAACTGGTGTCGCAAGCGCGTGAGGCCGTGGCCTCTGCGTCGGGCGAGACCCATGAAGCTGCGGAAAAGCTTGTGAATGACCTGCTGGCTTTGCGGGCGATGATCAGCAATTGATCCGATGGTACCCTATTTGAGTGGGCCCTGCTTTTGCGGGGCCTTTTCGTTTTTAGACGCTAAAAGTGCATAGATTTGCCGCTTTTTAAGGTATAGATCGTGTCAAGTGGGGTGACGGCTATGAAACGATTTTCTGCCCATTCGCTGGGCATTCAGCAAGGGTCGCGTGTGTTGTTTTCCGATTTTGCGGATGACGGCGTTATGTGGACCGGGCAGGGCGATCGCGAAAGCCGTCATATTATCAACTTCAAAGAACCATTCATCAAACCCCCGGTGGTAACCGTGTCAATTTCGATGTGGGACATGGATAATAAATCCAACTCTCGCGCCGATCTATCCGCTAAAAATATCACGGAAGAAGGCTTTCATTTGGTGTTCAAAACCTGGGGTGACACACGTGTCGCGCGGGTCCGCGCTGATTGGATGGCAATTGGTCAGGTTAACGACGAAGATGATTGGGTGCTTTATTAGCCAGCTTTGACGGGTTCAAAGCAAGCGGCGAACCCGTCAATCAGTCTTGAAAACGCGGGCTGATTTAGCTTCGTTGATACATGCCCTCGTAGATGGGTGTCAGCGTTTCGGTTTCAAACAGCGAGGACACGCTTGTTCCGCTCCAGATATTCAGGATCGCTTGTGCAAACATCGGTGCGGTTGGCACGATGCGGATGTTTGGGGCTGCTTTTACGGCTTCAGTCGGCTCGATTGAATCGGTGATCACCAACGATTTCATGACCGATCTGGACACACGTTCCACTGCCGGGCCTGACAAAACGCCATGAGTGATATAACTGTGAACCTCGATCGCACCGTTTTCCATCAGCACTTCGGCGGCTTTGCACAGGGTGCCTGCCGTGTCACAAATGTCATCAACGATGATACATTTTTTGCCTGCAACATTCCCGATCACCGTCATCTCGGCAACTTCACCGGCTTTCTCGCGTCGTTTGTCGACGATGGCCAGCGGCGCGTTGATCCGTTTGGCCAATTCCCGCGCCCGCGCCACACCGCCAACATCAGGCGAGACGATCATCAGATCTTCAAGCTGGTCTTTGAAGTTATGTTCGATATCCAGCGCAAAGATTGGCGAGGCATAAAGGTTATCGACGGGAATATCGAAAAAGCCCTGAATTTGCGCGGCGTGCAGGTCCAGCGTCAAAACGCGTTCGATCCCGGCCTCGACCATCATATTGGCCACCAGCTTGGCAGAGATTGGCGTGCGGGCCTTGGTGCGGCGATCTTGGCGGGCGTAGCCGAAATAAGGGATGACGGCGGTGATCCGGGCGGCCGAGGACCGGCGCAGCGCGTCGGTCATGATCAGCAATTCCATCAGATTGTCATTTGCCGGGTTAGAGGTGGGCTGGATGATGAACATATCCTCGCCGCGTACATTCTCGAAGACCTCGACGAAAATTTCGCCATCGTTGAACCGTTCAACCCGCGCGTCGACCAATCCGACGGACATGCCTCGATGCAATGACATGCGCCGCGCGATTGCTTTGGCAAGCGGCATGTTGGCATTGCCGGAAATGAGTTTGGGTTCTGTGATGGCAGGCATGTTCTATCCTTGAAAGGTTCGCGAAAGGATTCGGGCAGCGTTGACACCGCTTACCACCACGGTAGGGTCTTGCCAAACCTTGTGCATGGAGAAGAGGCGAAATGGCCCATATAGATTACTTTTTTGCGACGCTTTCCCCCTATACCTATCTGACGGGGACCCGAATGGAGGCCATTGCCGAAAAACATGGCGCTAGCGTCACTTATAAGCCGTTGGATATTGGCGCCCTTTTCGGACGCACTGGCGGGCAAGCGCCCAAAGATCGGCATGAAAGCCGCAAGGCCTATCGTTTGGTAGAGATGCAGCGGCAAGCGTCGAAGCTGGGCATGGAAATCAACCTGCAACCGAAATCCTGGCCGACCAATGCGGCGCCGTCTTCATATGCGATTATTGCAGCGCAAGCCGCAGGTGGCGGCGATCTGGGCAAGCTGGTGCAGGCTGTCACCCGGGCGTGCTGGGTCGACGAACGCAATATCGCCGAAGATGATGTGGTGCGGGGGGCCTTGGCCGAGGCGGGGTTTGACCCTGATTTGGCTGATAGCGGATTGCTGGCCGGGGCCGATACCTATGCCGCCAATCTGGAAGAGGCCGTATCGCGCGGTGTTTTCGGCGCGCCCTTCTACATTGTGGGCGAGGAGCTGTTTTGGGGGCAGGACCGCCTAGAGGATCTTGATCTATACCTACGCCGGCAAGCCATGATGCAGATGGCCGATTGATAGGGCGCACAGTGGCAAAGCTATGGCACTGTGCGCTTTTGTTTTGGCGCGGCGTTAGCCCCGCAACGCGGCCAATAGCGCGTCTACATCCGCCTGTGTCGTGGACCAAGAGCTGACGAAACGCGATTGCTGCGGGTTGCCGTAAAAGACCGCGCCTGCGGCTTTGGCGCGGGCAAAGGCGGCCTGTGGCAGGCGGGCAAAGATGATGTTCGCCTCAACGGGGTCCAAGATTTCCACCCCCTCAATTTGGTGCAGGCCTTCAGCCAGTGATGCCGCCATGTCGTTACAATGCTGTGCGGTTTCCAACCATAGCCCGTCGTTTAACCACGTCTGAATCTGTGCTGCAACAAAGCGCAGTTTCGATCCGGTTTGCCCGCCACGCTTGAGGCGGTAAGGCAGGTCGCGGGCATTTTCGGGGTCAAAGACAACAATAATTTCCGCGGCGAAAAGCCCATGCTTGGTACCGCCAAGCGTCAATACATCGACGCCTGCACGCCAAGTCATCTCGGCTGGGCTGGCACCCGTTGCGGCCAACGCGTTGGAGAACCGCGCCCCGTCCAGATGCACCTTTAGCCCGTGCAGGTGCGCGATACTTGCAAGTACTGCACTCTCGGCCGCGGTATAAATAGTGCCGAGTTCGGTGACGTTGGACAGGCTCAGCGCGCTGGGTTGCACCGCTTGCACCGAACGATCCGCCGTTGCCAGAACGTTTCGCAACACCTCGGGGGCGATCCGGCCATGTGGTCCGTCGATCAATTGCAGTTTTGCGCCATGGGTGAAAAATTCGGGCGCGCCACATTCATCGACCGCAATATGCGCGAGGCTGTGGCAATAGACCGAACCCCAAGGCGGCGTTAGCAGCGATAAGGCCAGCGCATTGGCCGCCGTTCCCGTCGAGGCGAGGGCAATTTCTGCCTGTGGCGCTTCAAATAAATCCCGGATCTGGTCGCGCATCTGGCCGTAAGCGGCGTCATTGCCGTAGGATAAGGCATAGCCGTGATTGGCGCGGGTCATCGCCTCCATCACCTGCGGCAGAATTGGCGCGCCATTGTCCGAGGCAAAAAACATCAAAGCCGTTCCTCTATCAGATAATCATCCCAATCTTCTTCGTCGACCTCGGTTTCCGGCACGGTCCAGCCGCGAACAGAGATGCCAGCCTGATGCACCGTTTCGGGATCACCCGAGATCAGCGGGTGCCAATCTTCCAAAGGTTGGCCCTCATGCAGCAACCGGTAAGCGCAGGTTTGCGGCAGCCAATAGGCGACTTTTTCCAACTTCTTTGGGGTCAAAGACACACATTCCGGTACGAACTGATGCCGGATTTCGTAATTGCTGCAGCGGCAGCTGTCGCCATCAAGCAAACGGCAAGCAACGCGGGTGAATTCCAGCTCGCCTGTATCCTCGTATTCTATTTTGTTGAGGCAGCACTTCCCGCAGCCATCACACAGCGCTTCCCATTCCGCGCCCGACATTTTCTTCAACGGCACGGTTTCCCAAAACCGGGGGCGCAGGCCTTTTGGCGCGGCGATAAGGGGAATATCAGAACTCATTCTTGCGCCATCAGCAAACGACGCGCCTGATCACAATCGGCATTCATCTGGGCAATCAACGCGTCCAATCCGTCGAAGTTTTCCTCGCCCCGCAGCCTTTCGACGAAGGCTACAGAAATATGCTGCCCATAAAGATCGCCTTCAAAATCAAAGAAGAAGGTTTCAAGATTGGGTTTGTTCTGGCCAAACATAGGCCTCGTGCCCAGATTGGCGGCCCCCATATAGCTGCCCTTTTGCGGACCGGTAAGCACATCGACAAACACAGCATAGACGCCGTTTTGCGGCAGATGCAGCCCGGTCACATCCATATTGGCGGTGGGGTAACCCAATTCGCGGCCGCGTTTTTCGCCGTGGATAACTTCGCCCTCTATGCGGTGCCAATGGCCCAACATGTCGCGAGCGGCCTTTGGCTGGCCTTCGCTCAGGGCGGCGCGGATCCGCGTAGAGGAAATCTCGGTGCCGTTTTGCTGCACAAGATCGGCAAGATGAACCGAAATGCCATGCGCTTTGCCGAAGGCCTTCAGGTTCTCTGCTGTGCCTTTGCGGCCCTTGCCAAAGCAAAAATCAGCCCCGACCGTGACATGACGAACGCCCATGCCTTCGGCCAGAACCTCGGCCACAAAGGCTTCGGGTGTCAGATTGGCAAGCGTGGCATCGAAGGGCAGCTCGAACAGGGTTTCGACGCCCAGCTTGGCCAAACGATTGGCGCGGGCCTCGGCGTTCATCAAACGGAAGACGGGGGCATTGGGCGAAAAGAAGCTGCGCGGATGCGGTTCGAACGTGACGATCCCCAAAGGGCCGTGCTGGGCTGCAAGGCGAAGCACATGCTGGTGACCCAGATGCAGGCCGTCAAAGTTGCCCATCGCCACGGAAGCCCCGCGTGCGCTATCCGCAACCCCTTGCCAGTTTTGATAAATTTTCATCCCACCTCAGCGGGCAGCCCATGCCCTGTCAGTCAAACTTCCGGCTTGGCGCTAAAACCAGCGCCTCACCCTTTAGAACCACGGTATCGCCTACCAAACAGCGGGTTTCAAGGGTCACACGTCGGCGCGCAGTATCAATCGATACGACCGTCGCTTCGGCGCGCACCATATCGCCGGGGCGGACCGGGGCCATAAACTTCAGACTTTGGCCCAAGTAGACAGAGCCATGGCCGGGTAACTGTTCGCCGATCACCGCCGAAATCAGCCCGGCGGTCAGCATGCCATGCGCGATCCGGCCTGAAAAAATGGTCTCTTGCGCATAGGCTTCGTCAAGATGAACCGGGTTGCGGTCGGTCGAAACTTCGGCAAAAAGTTCGATATCGCGATCGGTTACGACCTTTTGCAGATACCGCGTCATACCGATTTCGATGTCTTCGATGCAGATTGTTCCGCGTGGTTGATTGTCGAGCATCATCCGAGTCCCCCGTTACTGGTTCACAGAAGGTGCATAGCAAATGCTGCGTCGCAGCGCAATCGGGTGCGTAATTTATTTACGAAATTTAAGCGATATGGGTAACTATATTACGAGGCTACTTTAGCAAGCCCATGGAATAGGTCGGGTTGCGCAACCGATCTTGCAGCCAAGGCTCTAGTTTTGCCGGGTCGATGGTGTCTGCATTGCCGAACTGGCCCGCCGTAAGGCCTTCGGTTAAAAATAGGCTGTCGAGCCCTTCCAGCATGGCCCCTTGGATGTCGGTATCGATGCCGTCACCGATACAAAGAATATCATCATCGGCAATAGGGCCCGCAAAAGCGCTGAGGCGGCGGCGGGCAAGGTCATAGATCGGTGGGTGCGGTTTGCCGAAAGACAGGCTTTCGCCGCCCATCTCTTCATAAAGCTGCGCCAAAGCACCGGCGCAAAATATGCGCTTATGTCCGTAGTCCACGACGATGTCCGGATTGGCCGACAGAAACTTAAGGCCCATGGTTTTGGCATACAGAAATTTGGCGCGGTACGCCTCTGGGGTTTCATCCTCTTCATCCGGGCCGGTGCAGATGATGCCTTCGGCCTCGTCCAGCGGGACCAGCGTAATGGGTTCTTCTTTCGCCACGATATCCGCGATATCATCGGCGAACTCGGTAAAGAAAGCCTTATCCTTATCCATCGGGCCGATGTGGTAAAGCTTGCGCCCCACAGCCCCGGTGATCATGCCATATTGCGCAGAATCGCCCGAGGTCGTGACCTCGTCATAGACGTCGCGCGGCACACCAATGCGGTCCAACTGCTCGATAACGCTGGCCTTCGGGCGGGGGGCGTTGGACACAAGAACCACAATGCCGCCTTGGGCGCGAAACGCTTGCAATGCTGCAATCGCGTCCGGGAAAGGTGCTATCCCATTGTGCACGCAGCCCCAAAGGTCGCAAAACACAGCACGGTAGCGGGGCGCAATTTCAGCAAAGCGTGGGATGATCTGGGTCATTAAAAAGCCTTTGCTGCGGGAGTGAGTGTGCGTTTGATCGGTCGCTTCAGATTTTAGAGGGGGCCGGGCACGGTGGTGCCCAGCCTGCAGTTTCTCAAAGTTTTAAGGCTGGGATAATCTGCTTCTTGCGGCTCATCACGCCGGGCAAAATCACGGTGTCACCGGTGACGGTGCAGCCGAAAGACGCCTCGGCCATCCGTTTGACAAGATCGTTTGGAACCAGCAGCGTCGCCTCTTCGTTCAGAATATCGATGACGAAAAGCAAGACTTGATCAGCGCCATCCTGTTTGGCAACATCCACCATCGAGGCCATCAGGCTGGCCTTGCGGTCCAACACAACCTTCGGCGCAGTGGTTTCCAGAACCGAGACGCGCAGGTCTTTGCCGGCGACGGTGTATTCTTTCGAATCCATACGCAACAGTTCGGCATCACTGAAGGCCGAGACGTCGGACTTCGCGGCGAACAAGTCGGCGGCCAAATCGGCGATGGTAACTCCCAATTCAGCGGCCAGTTTTTCGGCCACAGCGCGGTCATGCGGCGTCGTGGTGGGCGAGCGGAATTCAAGCGTGTCGGACAGAATGCACGACAGCATTGCCCCCTTGATCGCGCGTGGGGCACGGGCCAGATCGTCACCGATCAAATCATGCATGATTGTGGCGGTGCAGGCCAGCGGGCGGATGGTGATATCGATTGGCGATTTGGTTTTGAGGCCCCCGACCAGCATATGATGGTCGATGATGCAGGTGATATTGGCATCATTGATCGAGGGCGGCAATTCGGCCGGGTTATTGGTATCGACGATAACGCAGGTGTCGGCTGCGGTCACATCGGTGATGATCTCGGGCTTTGGCAGGTCCCAATGTTTCAGCACGAAGGCGGCTTCGGTATTCGGTTCGCCCAGCAGCGCGGGTTTCGCAGGAATGCCTTTGATTTCTGACAAATACCAAGCCCAGATAATGGGGGATCCGGTGCTGTCGGTATCGGGGGATTTGTGGCCGAAAACGAGAGTTGTCATTACGTAACCTTAGAAATGAGTGATTTTGCGCCTTATAGGCGCGGTGGCGCGGTTTGTCACGCCTTGGCGTAAGTGGCCAACCTGCGGCGCAAAGACTGGCCTGTTAGGGGGTTGTGCGGGTGTCTTGCGCGATATGGCCGACGATCGCCAGAAAAACGATAGTACCGCCGATCAGCGTGGTCTGGCTTGGGGTTTCGGCAAAGATCAGCCAGACCCAAAGTGGGGCTAAGGGGGCATCCAGCGCAGAAATAAGCGCGGTTTGTATCGCGGGCAGGTAGCGCGAGCCAAGCAAGAACAAAGTCAGCCCAAGCGCAGAGTTTGTCATGCCGAAAGCGGCGAGCATTGCAAATTGCTGTGGCGTGACGATCAAGGTTGCGGCGAAGGGCAGAGAGCTATGCCCGAAAGTTGGTGATGGCGTGATCAGGCGGCGTTTTGAAGTTGCTTGATCCCGTCCTTGAATTCAATCCCTTGGATGATCTCGGGCATG
>JBLIGH010000014.1:0-19563 GCA_047636855.1 Pseudorhodobacter sp. | reverse complement strand
GTTGTGAAGTGGTTGTTGGGATATGTCAGTAAGCATGGCTATGCGGTGTTTGGCTGGTGGCGAATCATCGCCGGAACCCTCGCCTTGGTCGCGCTTTCGTTTGGCTTTTAGGCCGGTAGGTAAGCATAGCTGTCCTAAAACGCAAAGAAACTGGCGCCAAGGGCGGGCTTTTGCGCAAATAACTGTCATTTAGGTCAGCATTACTGACTTTTCTTTTCGGCAGGGCCAAAGTAACAACACTTTCTCATACTAAGACCGCAAGGGAGGCGCCACTATGGCCCAAGAACGGATGCTCCGCTTCGTCAATGTTGCACGGGAAATGCCGGAAAAGCGCCCGCCAAATTTGCGTGCTCAGGATTTCCACGAAATTTACCGCGATTATGCGGCGGCGAAGGCTGAAGAGCAGGCAGGCCGGTGCAGCCAATGTGGCGTTCCGTATTGCCAAACTCATTGCCCCTTGCACAATAATATCCCGGACTGGCTGCGCATGACCGCCGAAGGTCGCTTGCAAGAGGCCTACGAGCTGTCGCAAGCCACCAATACCTTCCCCGAAATCTGTGGCCGCATCTGCCCGCAGGATCGTCTGTGCGAAGGCAACTGTGTCATCGAAAGCTCGGGTCATGGCACTGTGACCATCGGCTCGGTGGAAAAATACCTGACCGACCTCGCTTGGGAAAATGGTTGGGTGAAGCCGATCAAACCCGCGCGCGAACGGCTGGAATCAGTTGGTATCATCGGTGCGGGGCCGGGGGGGCTTTCGGCGGCTGACGTGCTGCGTCGTCAAGGTGTGAAGGTCACAGTTTATGATCGCTACGACCGCGCGGGCGGCTTGATGACCTATGGTATCCCCGGTTTCAAACTGGAAAAACCCGTTGTGATGCAGCGGATCGAGCAATTGGAAAATGCAGGGGTTCAATTTGTTCTGAACTGTGCCGTTGGCCAAGATATTTCGTTTGACGCGATCCGGGGTCAACATGATGCTGTGCTGATCGCCACGGGCGTCTACAAATCGCGCGACCTTGCCGTGCCGGGTGTCGGCGCTTCAGGCATTGTGCCTGCGCTGGAATTCCTGACGGCCTCGAACCGCAAAAGCTTTGGCGATGAGGTGCCAGAATATGACAACGGCACGCTGAACGCGGCTGGCAAGCGGGTTGTGGTGATTGGTGGCGGTGATACAGCCATGGACTGTGTGCGCACCGCGATCCGCGAGGGGGCCGTTTCGGTGAAATGCCTGTACCGCCGTGACCGTGCGAACATGCCGGGCAGTCTGCGCGAAACGCAAAATGCCGAGGAAGAAGGCGTCGAGTTCGTTTGGCTTACCGCCCCTAAGGGCTTTACCGGTGCGGATGCTGTTGAAGGCGTCATGGTGCAGAAAATGCGTTTGGGCGCACCCGACGCCTCGGGCCGCCAAAGCCCCGAGATCATCGAAGGGGCCGATTACATCGAGCCTTGCGATCTGGCGATCATGGCGCTTGGGTTTGAGCCTGAAGACCTGCCGACCCTGTGGGGTCAGCCAGAGCTGAAGGTCACTCGTTGGGGCACTGTGAAGGCGGATTACCAAACACATGCGACCAACATGCCGGGCGTTTATGCGGTGGGCGATATTGTGCGCGGTGCCAGCCTTGTGGTTTGGGCGATACGGGATGGTCGTGAGGCCGCCGATGCTATGCTAACCTATATCGGGCAAGGGGCACGCGTCGCCGCCGAGTGAGGCACCCAAGCCAGAAAGACCATTCTGAAACAAAGACAGCTAATCGGGCCATCCAAACACAATGATAGACGAAATCAAAGAAATCGAGATGATCCGCGACTGCGATATTCTGCGTGTCTGGCGTTTTGTTGGGCAAAGCAATCGGCTGGTTATCTGCTTTTCGGGTTTGGGCAAAGACCACAGCCAGCCACCGGGGATTGAATTTGCCGAAACCGCGATTGGGGATAATCTGGACCATGTGCTTTATATCTCAGATCCGAATCGCAGCTGGCTGAACCAACCGGGGCTGGTCGATGAAATCGTGGCCTTGATTGATGAGGTGAAGTTGGAAACCGATATCGACGATGTCGCAACGCTGGGGCATTCCATGGGCGGCTTTTCGGCCTGTGTTCTGCCATATTTCACGCCTGTTCAAAATGTTTTGGCCCTGTCGCCGCAAGTCTCGGTTGATCCTGCAATTGTACCGGATGACCCGCGCTGGATGGAACACCGCGAGGCAATTGACGGCTTTGAAATTTCGGATGTTGCCAGCTATCTGGTGCCTGAGACGCAATATGTTGTGGTTTACGGGCGGCACGGCCGTGAAGCACCGCAACGCGACCGGTTCCCGAACCCTGATCAGCTGTCGATTTTTGTGATGCCGCAAACCAACCACAATACCGCCGCCAGGCTCAAAGGGTCCGGTGCTTTGCAGGAGCTTCGGGATCTGGTTTTTGACGGCAAGATAGAAGAGGTCGGCGCGCATTTGGCAAAAACCATGCGCGCCTACCAGCTGGAAGGTGAACCCATACGACCCTTTGGGGAGGACAGCGAATGATCCGCATGTTTTTGGTATTCTTACTGCTTGCACCAATGCCAGCCTTGGCACAGTCTTTCACGCCACCGGCGGGCTGCACGGGCTGGCTGACGGTTCAGGCGCGGGCGTGCCGAGTGTCGAATTTCTACACCTGCACGCAGGACAAGGCCGGCGATCAGTGGCGCACAGATTTTGACCAGCAGGGCCTGTTCTTTGCCAGCCGCGTCGATGCCGAAGGGCAGTGGGTCGAAAGCATCGAATTGAACCCGTCGACGCGCCAAACCCTTAGCCCGGTGCCGAATGATCCGGCCTCTTTTTCCGAATTGCTGTCGGGTCTTGATACGTTCGATTTCGGGCTGCAAAAGGATGATGGCACTGCCAGCAAGGTCCGTGGCTTTGACCGGCTGACAGGGCAAACAGTGGTGATCGATGGGGTGTCGCTTTCGGAGACCGAGTTTGAATTCAGCGAGACTGATTTGGACGGCAATCTGCTGCGTCAATCTAGAGGTCGGGAATATATTCACCCAGACTGGCGTTTGTTCTTTGCTGGACCATCGGAATGGGATGGCGGCGAGGGCTATGTGCCGCTGGATGGCAGCCCTTTGCAATTTGTCTTTCCGGGCGAGGCGGGCTTTTTCAGCAGCCAGCCGCTTTTTGAATGTGATGCCGTGCTAAGCCGTTTTACCCCGGAGGTAAGCCATGGAAATTGAGTTGGAACTAGGCGGGTTTTACACCTGCGTTCAAGAGGATCTGCCCGACGTGGTGATCTGGATTGGCCGCGTGGACTTGCCCGACGATCTGGGTGGCGCTGCAAAAGAGCCGGTGGTCAGCTTGATCGTGGCCCCCTCGGGCGTCGAAGGGCTGACCATCAGCCATGCGCCCTTTTGGGAAAGTTTCGCGTTGGATGGTGACATGATGGCTGCGGATCCGTTCGAAGTGGACCAGGCGACTTTTGACGACAACTACAATGTTTGGCGGTCCGCCTATGACGCCGAAGAGGCACATCCATGGGCGATGACCCCGAACGAGGTTTACGCCCAGATGATCGACGAGATGACATCGGAGTCAGAGGCTTGAACAACGTAGGGCAGCATCGTCCCTGTGCAGGGTCAACCACGGATGCGCGCAGTTTTGCGCGGGTCCTAAAGAGTTATACAGATCAGAAATTCGACGGCCGCCTTGCCTTTGCCGATGACCGCATGACCAAGCAAGAAGTTGAACCTTCTTTCGATCAGGAGACAGCACAATGACCAAATATGATGCAGCATGGGTCGCCGCCGAAGAGGCAAAGCGCCGCTTTATGGACGCAAACAGCCTGTATAAGGCTGATGATGAACATGCCTCTTGTGGCGTTGGTCTGGTGGTCTCGATTTCGGGCAAGCCCAGCCGTAAGGTCGTGGAACATGGCATCAATGCGCTGAAGGCTATTTGGCATCGGGGGGCCGTGGATGCGGATGGCAAAACCGGCGACGGTGCTGGCATTCACGTTCAAATCCCGGTGGAATTCTTTTATGACCAAGTGCGCCGCACCGGGCACGAGGCCGATGTCAACAAGCTGATCGCGGTCGGTCAGGTGTTCTTGCCTCGCACGAATTTTGGGGCGCAGGAAAGTTGCCGGACCATCGTGGAAACCGAAGTTCTGCGCATGGGCCATTATATTTATGGCTGGCGTCATGTGCCGGTGGATACGACCGTTCTGGGCGATAAGGCCAATGCGACCCGGCCCGAGATCGAGCAAATCTTGATCCGCTGCGACAAGGATATCGACCACGAGCAGTTCGAGCGCGAGCTTTACATCATCCGCCGCCGGATCGAGAAAGCAGCGCTTGCCGCACAAATTCAAGGCCTGTACCTGTGCAGCCTGTCTTGCCGGTCATTGATCTACAAAGGCATGATGCTGGCGGAGCAGGTTGCGGTCTTCTACCCCGATTTGATGGACGAACGGTTCATCTCGGCTTTCGCTATCTATCACCAGCGCTATAGCACCAATACCTTCCCGCAGTGGTGGTTGGCGCAGCCGTTCCGCATGCTGGCCCATAACGGCGAGATCAACACGCTGAAGGGCAACGTCAACTGGATGAAAAGCCACGAGATCCGCATGGCCTCTAACAACTTTGGCGAGGCTGCCGAAGACATCAAACCGATCATTCCGGCGGGCACGTCGGACAGCGGCGCGTTGGATGCGGTGTTTGAGGTCATGGTACGGTCTGGCCGCAATGCGCCGATGACCAAAACCATGATGGTGCCAGAAGCCTGGAGTAAGACCACCACCGATATGCCAAAAGAATGGGCCGATATGTACGCCTATTGCAACGCGGTGATGGAGCCGTGGGACGGCCCTGCAGCCTTGGCGATGACCGATGGCCGCTGGGTGTGTGGCGGGTTGGACCGCAACGGTTTGCGCCCGATGCGCTACGTCATCACCGGCGACGGCATGCTGATTGCGGGATCGGAAGCAGGGATGGTGCCGGTCGACGAAAGCACCGTGCGCGAAAAGGGCGCACTTGGGCCGGGGCAGATGATTGCCGTCGATATGCTGAAGGGCAAGCTTTACCGTGACGCAGCGCTAAAGGATAAACTTGCCGCAGCGCAGCCTTTCAGCGAATGGATCGAAAAGGTTGTCGACCTGAACAGCTTGCTGAAAGAGGTGCCCGAAAAGGCCGATCATGCGGGTGCAGACCTGCGCCGCCGCCAGATTGCGGCTGGCTACTCGATCGAAGAGCTGGAACAGGTTCTGGCCCCAATGGCCGAAGACGGTAAGGAAATGATCGCCTCGATGGGCGATGATACGCCCGCAGCGGTGCTGTCCAGCATCTACCGCCCGCTGTCGCATTTCTTCCGCCAAAACTTCAGTCAGGTCACCAACCCGCCGATCGACAGCTTGCGCGAAAGCCGGGTGATGAGTTTGAAGACCCGGTTTGGCAACCTGAAAAACGTGCTGGACGAAAGCTCGTCTCAAACCGAAATTCTGGTGCTGGAAAGCCCGTTCATCGCCAATGCGGAATTTGCCGTGATGGTAAAACAGTTCGGCGACAGCGTGGCCTTCATCGATTGCACCTTTGCCAAAGGCGCGGATAGTGACGCGTTGCGTCAGGGTTTGGCGCGTATTCGCAGCGAGGCCGAGGATGCGGTTCGGTCCGGCGCGGGCCATCTGGTTCTGACGGACGAGCATCAAAACGAGGATAAGGTTGCGATGCCGATGATCCTTGCGACCAGTGCTGTGCACAGCTGGTTGACGCGCAAAGGGTTGCGGACGTTCTGTTCGGTCAACATCCGGTCGGCGGAATGTATCGACCCGCATTATTTTGCGGTGCTGATCGGCTGTGGTGCGACCACGGTTAACGCCTATCTGGCGCAAGACAGTATTGCCGACAGGCTTGGTCGTGGCTTGATCGAGGGCGGTTTGACCGATGCCATTCGTCGCTACCGTTCCGCGATTGATGCTGGTTTGCTGAAGATCATGTCGAAGATGGGGATCTCGGTGATCTCTTCCTATCGTGGCGGTCTGAACTTCGAGGCCGTGGGGCTGTCGCGCGCCATGGTGGCCGAATATTTCCCCGGCATGCACAGCCGCATTTCCGGGATCGGCGTTTCGGGGGTTCAGCACAAAGCCGAAGAAGTGCATCAGCGCGGTTGGCTGGGTGGCTCGGATGTGCTGCCGATCGGGGGCATCTATAAGGCGCGCCGCTCGGGCGAAAAGCACGCTTGGGAAGCGCAGACCATGCATATGCTGCAATCGGCCTGTGACCGTGCCAGCTATGATATGTGGAAGCAATTCTCGGCTGCGATGCGCTCTAACCCGCCGATCCATCTGCGCGACCTGCTGGATATCAAGTCGCTGGGCAAGCCCGTGGCGATTGAAGAGGTGGAAAGCATCACTTCGATCCGCAAGCGGTTCGTGACGCCGGGCATGTCGCTGGGGGCGTTGTCGCCCGAAGCGCATAAAACGCTGAACGTCGCGATGAACCGCATTGGCGCGAAATCCGATAGCGGCGAGGGCGGCGAAGATCCGGCGCATTTCCACCCCGAACCGAATGGTGACAACCCGTCGGCCAAGATCAAACAGGTGGCTTCGGGTCGGTTCGGCGTTACCGCCGAGTATCTGAACGCCTGCGAAGAGCTTGAAATCAAGGTCGCCCAAGGTGCCAAACCCGGCGAGGGCGGCCAGCTGCCCGGCATGAAAGTGACCGAGCTGATCGCGCGCCTGCGCCATTCGACACCCGGCGTGACGCTGATCTCGCCGCCACCGCATCACGACATCTATTCCATCGAAGACCTGGCGCAGCTGATCTACGACCTCAAACAGATCAACCCGCGCGCCAAGGTGACGGTAAAGCTGGTGTCCTCTTCGGGGGTTGGCACGATTGCGGCGGGCGTGGCCAAGGCCAAAGCCGATGTTATCTTGATCTCGGGCCATAACGGCGGCACCGGGGCTTCGCCGGGCACATCGATCAAATACGCGGGCCTGCCGTGGGAAATGGGCCTGACCGAGGCGCATCAGGTTCTGGCGATGAACAACCTGCGCGAGCGGGTCACCTTGCGCACCGATGGTGGTTTGCGTACCGGGCGTGACATCGTCATGGCCGCAATGATGGGGGCCGAGGAATACGGCATTGGTACCGCTGCATTGATCGCGATGGGCTGTATCATGGTGCGTCAGTGCCAGTCCAACACCTGCCCTGTCGGCGTCTGCACCCAGAACGAGGCTTTGCGCCAGAAGTTCACCGGCAATGCCGATAAGGTCGTTAACCTGATCACTTTTTACGCTCAGGAAGTGCGGGAAATTCTGGCCAGCATCGGCGCACGCTCGATGGACGAAATCATCGGTCGCGCGGATCTTCTGAGCCAGGTCAGCCGCGGTTCGGCGCATTTGGATGATTTGGACCTCAACCCGCTGCTGATCACCGTCGATGGTGCGAACCGGATCACCTATGACCGGTCCAAGCCGCGCAATGCGGTGCCTGACACGCTGGACGCCGAGATTGTCAAAGACGGTGCACGCTTCTTTGAAGACGGCGAAAAGATGCAGCTTTCCTATGCGGTTCGCAACACGCTTCGGACCATCGGGACGCGGGCCTCAAGCCATATCGTCAAGCGGTTTGGCATGCGCAACCAGTTGCAAGAGGATCACCTGACGGTGAAACTCTCGGGCTCCTGCGGGCAATCGCTGGGGGCTTTCGCGGTGCGCGGGCTGAAGCTGGAAGTGCAGGGCGATGCCAATGACTATGTTGGCAAAGGCCTGTCGGGGGGCATGATCGTGGTGCGGCCGCAAATGGCATCACCGCTTCGGGCATCGGAAAACACCATCATCGGCAACACCGTGCTTTACGGGGCGACGGCGGGTCTTTTGCTGGCTTCGGGCCGTGCAGGCGAACGCTTTGCGGTGCGCAACTCTGGCGCTTCGGTGGTTGTTGAAGGCTGCGGTTCTAACGGTTGTGAATATATGACCGGTGGTGTGGCGGTTATTCTGGGCACGATTGGCGCTAACTTTGGTGCGGGCATGACCGGCGGTATGGCCTATCTTTATGACCCAGAGGGCGTGGCAGAGGACTTCATGAACCTCGAAAGCCTTGTCACCTGTGCTGTCAGCCACCCGCATTGGGAGGCGCAGCTGAAAGGCCTGATTGCACGCCATGCCGCTGAAACCGGCAGCCAGAAAGCGCAAGCAATCCTGAACGATTGGGCGACAGAGCGGGTCAATTTCTTACAAGCCTGTCCGAAGGAAATGCTGGTCCACCTGCCGTATCCGCTGTCGGACGAGCGTGAAGCCATTCCAGCGGAATGATCAAAATACGGGGCCGGTTTATCGGCCCCGTTTCCCCCCAATCACTGCCCAGTGGTGCATAGATGTTTTGGGGCGCGTATCTGACGCGCGTTTTTGATGATGTCATCTGGCAGTTGCCTGAATTACCCCAGCATAAACGTCAGGCGTGTCGGCGCATATTTTGCCGGTCGAAGCGCTGCTTTGAGGCCGATGGCAGCTTGACCGATACCCCGGCTTCGTGGGTATAGAAGGGCATGGCCAAATCTGTATCCCGCACCAAAGCCCGTAAAGCGAAGCTGCCCATTCGCCGCCGCCTGACACGTTGGGTTCTGCGGGCTTGTGGCATTGCGGTCTTGGCAGTGGTGGCGACCGTCTTGCTGTTTTCGGTCGTGAACCCGCCTTTCAATGTCTATCAATGGCAAGAAAGCCGCAGGTTGGGCGGTATTATGCAAGAATGGGCCGATTGGGACGAGATCGCGCCAGTCATGGCCCGGTCCATTGTGGCGGCAGAGGATGCCAATTTCTGCCTGCATTGGGGCTTTGACATGCGTGCCATTCGGGCCGCGATTGATGCGGGCAGCAATCGCGGCGCGTCGACGTTAAGCCAGCAGGTCGTCAAGAATGTGTTTCTGTGGCACGGTCGCAATTACACCCGCAAAGCCGCCGAAGCACTGCTGACACCGCTGGTAGAGCTGCTTTGGTCCAAACGCCGCATTCTGGAAGTGTATCTGAATGTGGCCGAGTTCGACGAAGGTGTTTTTGGTGTGAAAGCGGCGGCTGCCAAGTATTTCGCAGTGGAGCCGGGCGCATTAACCTCGGTTCAGGCCGCCCGATTGGCCGCCGTTTTGCCAGACCCGAAAGACCGCAACGCACGCAGGCCAAGCAATGGTTTGCGCAAACGGTCGGCCTCGATCCTTGACGGGGCTGAAACCATAAAGTTGGATGGTCGGGCCGCTTGTTTTGAAAACTGACCAGATAACGCGCCCGCTTCGGGATTGAGTTTTCCGGGCAGAGGTGAAAAAGATGTTAGATAGAATTGTGCCGAAAGTAGCCAAAAGATGAACCGCCTGTATCATTTTCCCCTGTCGCCGTTTTGCCGTAAGGTTCGCCTGACACTGGCGGAAAAAAAGCAGGAAGTGGAGCTGGTCGAAGAGCGATATTGGGAGCCGTCCCCCGATTTCCTGCGCCGCAACCCAGCTGGCAAAGTCCCGATCCTGAAAATGGATGCTAAAATTCTGACCGAGAGTCAGGCGATTTGCGAATACCTCGAAGACCTGTACCCGACCCCCCCCCTGATGCCGCGCGATCCCGAAACCCGATACGAGGTGCGCCGGATTTGCGCTTGGTTCGACGATAAGTTCCACGAGGAAGTGACCTCAAAACTGCTTTACGAGCGGCTCAACAAAAAGGTCATGCAGCTGGGCTATCCTGATAGCAAAGCGGTGAAGTTTGGGTCTGGGCGCATCAAATATCATCTGGATTATATGAGCTGGCTTTTGGATCAGCGGCGCTGGCTTGCTGGCGATGTGATGACTTTGGCCGATTTCACGGCGGCGGCTCACCTAAGCTGTCTGGATTATATCTCGGACGTGGATTGGAACCGGTCCGCCAATGTGAAGGATTGGTACGCCAAGATCAAATCGCGCCCATCTTTCCGGCCCTTGTTGGCCGATCAGGTGTCGGGTTTCCCGCCGCCAGCGCATTACGCCGATCTTGATTTCTAAGCAAAAATAAAGACTTAGCGCCAGTTTTCATACCCGTAGCCAAGATAGTCGCGGCTATAGGCCTCGCGCGTCAATGTCTCGATTTCTTCATCATAGATGCGGGCAAGCAGATCCATACTTGGGTCGGGCACGTGGATCGGTGGTGCGCAATCCACCCCCAACTCGGTCGCGACAAAGGCCAATCCCGCGGCAAGGCTATCCTCGCGCAATACAAGGTCAGGGCCTTGAAAGCTTGCAAAACCCTGTAGCACGGCGGTCTGGCTGGCAAAATGAGGATCAACGCGCAGCCCCGATTGCCCCGAAACATTGAGTTTCAAAAACCGCAGGAAGCCCAGAAAAGCCTCGTGATGTGCTGCGTCGTCAATGGCCTCGCCCGCTTTGGGCAGTTTGACCTTGTAGCTTTTGATCAGGGCCTCGCGAATATGTGGCAGTTTCGCGGCAAGGATCTGGCTGCAAAACCCGGCATGAGCGCGGGCAACGGGGTGGCGCAGCACGGTAAAGCTGCGATGTTGTGGGCCGGCCCGCAGCCATTGCCGCAGCGCCTTTTGGTTCAGATCACTTGTGATCGGTCCCAAACCCGCCAGCCAAGTTTGAACCACGGCTTCCGGCCCACCGCGCAGCGGCATGTGGCACGCGCGACCCGCAATCTGAAACGCGGGTATTGTCGCGGATCGGCGCGGCTCGAAGTTCGGGGTGCGGGCAAGGTTAAATCGGTCCAACCGGGCCAACGCTCGCTCCATCGCTTCGGGGTTTTCGACCTTTTCGATCGTCGGCTCGGGGTTTTGCTTTTTCAGCGTGCCATCCGGTGCCTCCAACGTTCCCTTCACACCCAAATATCGCGCAAGCCCGTTCAGAACATCTGTGTCGTTGATATCTTCGTAATCAATGTAGAACGCGGTTTGACCACTGGTTTGCAAACCGTGCAGCAGTTCCAACTGAAAGCCCTGAAGCTGTGCGACATGAGCCTCGAACTCTGCCCCGTCGAAATGCGCCTTGGCGGTTTTCAGCCTCTTGGCATTGGTTAGTTTCCATTGCCCGGTTGCCTGTGCGATTTTCCACGACACATAACTTTCCAGCGGATTGCGCGTCAGGATAACCTTGGCACAGGCGGGGTCGCCCAGCACTTCGGGCAAAACACGCGGGTCGTGGTCGTGAAAATAGCGAAACCCGGCGATGCCATCGGTGTTTTCGCGCATTGCCCGCAACAAGCGCTTTGGGTCTGCCTCGCGCTGCGGCAGGGTGACGCCGAACAATTCCTCTTGGTTCAACTTGCCAATGAAATGCGGGTTAAACACTTCACCATAGCAACTGACGCCGGGCACCGCGTTTAGATTGGCTTCAAGAAAGTTAGAGCCGGTGCGCATTTCCGCTAGCAAAACAAAGCTGTTAAATCGCTGATTCAATTTATTATTTCACTAGATATGGCCGCCCACGGCGGGAAGCATTTTGTTTGAATTCATCGCTGACGGGGAAGTCACCCATAAGCGTCGGTTGCATGCCCTGATTGCGCAGATTTTGAAGGAATTGACCAAAACCGGTCAGATCCGACAGGCGTGGGGCCTCGGTCAGGCGGCGCAACGCACGCGGCGAAATCTCATCCACGATGGTTTGCAAAGGTTCCATCGGGTTTTCGACAAATTCGGCTAGGTTCCAAATTCGCACCCGCGCTTTTGTCCAAGGGCTGCGCAATACGTTCAAATGCTCGGCCTCCAGCTTCTGCAGACGCGCCGCTTCTTTGCGAATCTCGGAAAAGTTCTGGTTGGATTTAAACAAGGGAACCGCCCAAGCGCCCGAGATGACCGAGATCGTCGCATTCGGGTCGGTTGCCAAGACCCAGCTTAAATCCGGGGTGTCTGGCAATTGCAGTAAAGGGTCTGGAATGTCATTTGGCCCGAATTGAAAACACTGCCGCTCGCCCCGGGTGTTCCACATCAGGTTAGTCAAAAAGCTTTTCGGGTTATAGTCCCGCAGCTTCGCGCTATTGGCCATTGCCCCGTTGTAAACGCTTTCGCCACCCGCATATTCCACGCGCTCGGGGGAAAAAAGATGGCCATGCACGCGCGTGCCTGTCATCTTGCCCAGCCATGCCTCGAAATTCTCGAAGAGTTCGGAAAACCCTTCGAAGACAGAAAAGGGCGCGGCGGATTTGCCGTTTTCCCAATTTTCGTTGGGGAAGCGGCTTTGCATATAAAGGCCTGCACGGCCCTTGGTCCGCCGCTCGATCGCTTTCGAGAATAGGCGGTCAATCTTGCCCGGATTTGGCTCTGCCGCAGCTTGCCCCGCACCTTCTTCCGTCAGGAAAACGCGGTAAAGCTTATTGGCATGCGGCCAAATTTTGCGTGCAACAAAGCAATCAGAGCGGCGCAGCAATTGCAGGTGGTCATCGTAAAAGATATGCGGCTTGCCTTGAAAGTCGAACTTCGACAGCGTCAAGGAACGGCTTTCGACGCTGTCAGAATATTGCCGTACCAGCGTTTGGAAATAGCTTTCATCCGGAATCCAGACGCGGCGAAAAAAGCGATCGATGGCTTCGCGTTCCGGGCTTTCCAAAATCGCCGAAAGCGTTCGCCGTGTCAGGCACCACCATTGGCTGCCCAGATGCGGAACAAGACCATCGGGGATACGGCGGCGAAAGCTAAAGCGGCGTTGCAGGCGAACATAGCCGTCGAATAGCCGCCGTTGCTTGCGCCATGAAAACGGAAAGCGCAGGGTAAACCGCTCCAGGTCAAGGCCGCCAATTGTCCAGCCAACATCGGCGGTGGTGACGCTTTCAATGAAATCAGTGCGGGGCCGTTCATCCAGATAGGCAACCAGTTCACTGACCGGGCGCAGCGGCAGACAAGAGCCTGACGCAAGGTAGACATGGCGCGCGCCCGGAAAATCACGCAGCAATGTGATTGATGCGGCTTGCGTGGCCGCAACTATGCCCCAAGTGCCCCAGTCACAAGCATACCGGTTTGAAAACCGTACATCTTCCAGATCCGAGAGGTCACGTCGCAGCTTGTCGTAATCGGTCAGGCTAACGCGTTTGTCGACATGGATCACAACAGGGCAATCGCGCTCTATCCAGTGCCGTGCGACTTGTGCCGCGCGGTCCAGCGACGTGTGGCACAGCATGACGATGCCGACCGTCATGCCCAGTTTCCTTTGGACATGAGGCCCAGAATCTCTAGCTGGCGCCAGTTGATGTATTTCTCAGACCATTTGCACCACATATCAGGGCTGTCGTTCAGCGCGGCTTTATAGGCTTTGTATTCATGGCTGTTGGCGTAATGCTGGCCGCGCTGCATTTCTTCTTCGGCCTTTGCCGCGAATGTGTCGAGAAATTTGGCATGCAGCAACGCGCCGCTGGCTTTCTCTCCGCCCCATTCGTCGTAAACCAAGTTCAGACCGCGCGGCAGCAACATGTGGGTCGAGCTGACATAGGTATAGTCGCGATGCCATTTGACCAGCGGTACTTTGTTCAGCGCAGGCGCGCGTTCGGGCGCATCGGCAAAGAACATGCGCGCGCGGGCACCGCCTTGGATCCACAGATTGCCATAAAGCCCATTGCGTTTGATGCCATAATTACCGCTGTCAAACCATTGCGCGATCTCAAACGGATCTTGACCCTCACGGTAAGGCTGCGCGCCAATCGGCCCTTTGGGATACATGTCCAGCAACATCGCCGAGAATGATCTGATGGACGAGGCATCAAGCCAATCGGTCAAAGCCCGGATCGGCCGCGTGTCGCAAAACGGGTACACAAAGAACTCGTCCGGGTCGACAACCAGCGTCCAATGGCCGTGACCATAGCGCATTTGCAGCCAATTCACCCAATCCACGCCAAAGCGCGCCCGCTTATAGCTGTGTTGTGTGGACCAAACCGAGACATCTTGCTGATCTTCAAGATATTCACGCGAGCCGTCATCGCTGTCATTGTCAATGATCAGGAAGTGATTGACCCCCATGCCGCGGTAATATTTCAAGAAGAACGGCAGCCGTACCTTTTCATTGCGCATCGTGGAAAACAGCAAAATATCGGCAGGTTTGATTTTGCGTGTACGATTGGCAATAGGTTTCAGTTCCCTCCGCTTAAGGAAGGCACGGAAACGCCAGCGTTTCCTTGCTAAACGCAATCTGTATCGGGAGAAAATACCCACTGCCTACGCTTTCAACGGCTTCGCATTTGGAAGGCCATATACCCCCTCTTGTTGTCCGATTATCAGACGATGCTTAAAACAATATTGAAATGCGCAGCCCATCTCGGCTGAATTGTTTCCCATTTCGATACGGATTTGCCCCGCCCTGCTCTTATTTCTGCCTCTGCCCCCGTGCCACGCCCCTCTAAAACGGCGAGGATTGTTTCCACCCAAGAATAACTGTCGAAATCGCGCACGTAAACGGGGTAGTCGCCCATAGTCTCTTGATAAATTGGCAATTGCGGCAGAATTACCGTCGTCCCGAGGGATGCCGCCTCTAGCGGGGGCAGGCCGTAGCCTTCAACAAGGCTGGGAAACAGCAGACCCTGCGCGCCCGATATCAGGCTTGCGACCTGTTCATCCGGCAGATTGGCGTATTCAAAAACGGTTTTGCCCATGAAGGGAAGGCTGTCGAGGCGATCAAACACCGTCTGGTTAGACCAGCCACGCGCGCCCAAGATCAGCAGATGTGGGATATCGGTCGGGGATTGCGTGGCGTGCAGCTTTTCCCAGACATCCAGCAAAAGCGCGTGGTTTTTGCGCGGCTCTATCGTGCCAAGAGTCACGAAATAGGGGTGCGCGCGTGCGGGCCCAGCGGCCAGAATCGGTGTCTCGACGCCCAAATGCGCCACGATACCTTGGGGCGGGCGAGCAATACGTGACAGCTGTTCCTCATTGGCGATGCGGGTCACCTGCGCCGAATGGATGACCAGATCGGCATGGCGGGCAATAACGCCAAGCTTGCGTGCAAAAACCGCGGCAATGCCGGGGCGCGTGAATTCGGGGTAATCTAGCGGGATCGTATCATGCAAAAGCACGGCGATTTTGGCGGCGCCACCTGCACGCACAGCGTTCATGCAGGCATCTGACAGGTTTGCATGGCCGGTATTGAGGTAGTTGAACCCGGCAGGCAGGCGTTGGCGTAGCATGCGAGCCAATCCGAAAGGCAGGCAACGTGCAACGGCATCGCGGCGCAAGGCAGTCTCTGCGCGGGCGCGCAGCGGGTCACCCCGGCAGGTTAGACGCGACAGAAGATCGGCGTGGATAGGCAGTTTATCGCCAAGGGTCAGCAGTTTTGCAGCCCCGTCACGATCAAGCAGCAGATAGCCTGCCTTACTGCGCACCAAGGCCCAAAACGGCGCTTTTTGAGTTATTAACGCCCGAAGATAGGCGGCTTCGACCCGGTCCACACCTGTCCAAGCCCCCCTTCCCAAGCGCGACGTCAGCCGCGTTAGGTCAAGCAGCCTGGACAGATCGTTCATGGATTACTGCGCTGCTTTTTGCTGTGCCATCACTTGGTGCAAATAGTTGTAGAACTCGCCATTCAGATCTGGGCGGGCAAGTCCAAAGGCAACCGTTGCTTGCAAGAACCCAGCTTTGGAACCGCAATCAAAGCGTTGACCCCGAAAGCGGAAACCATAGACAGAATCCTTGCCGTTAATTTCTTGGGCGATCGCATCGGTCAACTGGATTTCACCGCCAGCGCCTTGCTTGATTTTGTTCAGATTGTCCAAGACCTTCGGGGTCAGAATATAGCGCCCAATCACGGCAAGATTTGAGGGCGCATCTTCAATGCTGGGTTTTTCAACCATCCCTTTGGCTTTGACGATAGCGCCGTAATCTTCTGCAATATCCAAAATGCCGTAGGAACTTGCTTTCTCTTGCGGGACTTCCATCGCCGCGACCATATTGCCACCGGTTTCGGCATAGGCTTCGATCATTTGCAGCAAGCACGATTTCTCCGAGGCGATCACGTCATCGGGCAGCAAAACCGCAAAGGGCTCGTCGCCGATCAGACGACGTGCGCACCACACGGCATGGCCCAGACCCATCGCTTTATTCTGGCGAACATAGGCGATAGCACCGCTATCCATATTGGTGTCTTTTAGGATCTCCAGCAGTTCGGTCTTACCCGCTTTGCGCAAAGCATTTTCCAGCTCTGGCGCATTGTCGAAATAATCTTCCAGCGCAGATTTCCCGCGTGAAGTCACAAAAATAAACTCTTTTATGCCAGCGGCGCGGGCTTCGTCAATGGCATATTGAATCAAAGGCCTGTCGACCAAAGTCATGATTTCCTTGGGAATTGACTTTGTGGCAGGTAAAAACCGTGTCCCCATACCAGCAACGGGGAAAACAGCCTTCAGAACTTTTTTTGACTTCATCACTGTATCCACACACTCATAATTCTAGTTTGTCTTTCCCAATAGTATCGGAAGACACTCCTATACACAATAATTACAAGGCTTTGCATATCCGTTACGATAAATGCAAGATCCACTGCCACGTGTATTCGGGTGTATAAAGTTAACTCAACACAGCCAATAGCTTTAGTGAGACACGGGTCGTACCCGGCTGATCCGAGCAATTTCTTGCCGAACACGCTGGGCAAGTGGCGCGAAAACAAAGGGTGGCCCGTCGCGTTGCGCACGACCAAACCGCCCACCGGTTTGCATCCAGATGCCAGTTTCGGTGAAGATGTGATGCTGCGCGCGCAGCCCCCTTGCAACACAAAACAGCGTGACAATCTCGCCCCTTGCCCGTGCGCTTACGGCTTGTACCAGCAAAGATTTCCGGTCGCGGTCCGGCCCGAACAGAACCCGCCCTGGCCGATGGCCGGTTTCAGGCAGCGGGATAAAGGGTTGTTGGCTGGGCCTCAAAGCCGCGAATCGCGTCATTGCCATCGATTGCCCCTGTGCAATGCCCATAGATAAGCCCTGCAATAACCGGGTCACATCGCGCGGCTCTAGTAAGCCAGAAACCATATGGCGCAAAAGGCGTTGGCGTTGGGCTGCGATATGCTTGGTAAGGGCATCGCTGGTCCCGCCGTGGCGGCGCAAAAACAAGGCCAGGCTGGTACCGATCTGGGTTAGGTCGGTTGGCACGCGGTCATTGCGTCGCCGGGCGCTGGCGGCAAAACCGTGATGCACAATCGCATCGGGCACCATCGCGGTCAGCCCGCCGCGTGCCGCGAGGCGCAGATTTACATCAGCCTCGTCCAGATAAAACGCATACCCGGGGTCGAAGCCGCCGATGTCCAACAGATCATCGCGGCGAAAGGCGCAATTGGTGCCTTGGGTTTTGGCGGCGCGTTGGGCCGTTCCGGCAAAGCAGGCCGTCTGCGCCACCTCAAAATCGGTATCAAACCCGTCTGCGTCCACCCAAGCCGCGCGCCATTGCCAGGCAAGACCGGACCGCCCCAGCACAAAGCCACCCGCCGCTGTTACCGCCGGATCGGTGAAGGGCGCGGTCAGGCGCGACAGCCAAGTTGGCTCTGGCACGGCATCATCATCCAGAAAGGCCACAACCGGGGCCGCAGCCAGACCAAGCCCGATATTGCGCGCGGCACTGATATTGGCCTCGTCAAATGTCGCCAATTTCAGGACCATGCCAGAGGCGCGCACGACCGCTGCCGCCTTTGGATCTGCCACCACGATCACCTCGAAACTAGGGTGATCCATCTGTGCCACGCCCGCCAACGCCCGCATCAACGCCGCCGGACGATGCCGGCTGACGATGATCAGACTGGCGGGGCTGGTGGTCATTTCTTCAAATCTACCCCCGGTGCGTAGGCGATGAAAAACGGATTGTCCCAACCCGCTTTGCCGTAAGCCAAAGGCTTATGATCGTCAAAGCGGACAACATGCCCACCAGCCCCGCGCAAAACGGCGTCGCCGGCGGCTGTGTCCCATTCCATGGTGCGACCGAGGCGTGGATAAAGATCCGCCTCACCGGTTGCCACCAGGCAAAACTTCAGACTGCTGCCCGCAGACGTCATGTCGCGCACCGCATATTTGCCAATATAGGCATCGGTTGCGGCGTCGCGGTGCGATTTGGAGGCGACGACCATCAGGGCCGTATTGTCGGGCTTTGAAACCCCGATTTCATGGCAAGGACCGGGGGTTAGTTTATCGAAATCGCCGGTTTCTTCGACGGCCTGCCCATCAGCGCGGGTATAGAACAATCGGCCTTTGGCGGGCGCATAGACAATGCCGCGCACCGGCACGCCATTTTCGACATACGCGATGTTGACGGTGAAATCGCCGCGACGCTGCACGAATTCCTTGGTTCCGTCCAACGGGTCAACGATCAGGAATGTCGAGGCGCGCAGCGCGTGGCTGTCGGCCTGCTCTTCGGTAATCAGTGTCACATCGGGATAGGCGGCGCGCAGCCCGGCCGAAATAATCGCATCGGCGGCTTCATCGGCAAGCGTCACCGGGCTTTCATCAGATTTGGCACGCACGTCAAAATCTGGCGAGGCATAGACCTCCATGATCTTATCGCCGGCCTGCAACGCCAATTGCCGCATCAGCGCCATAAGGGGTGAAAATTCCATCATATACTCCAGTCTTTTTCGGTCGCATCGCAATATTGCCAAAATCTTCTGGCAACCTTATTATCTGTGGCTAAGGGAACAGCAAGATTTCCCGGTGTGGAAATCGGCAATACGTCGTAATTTCGAGGGTTGAGCAACTATGTTCTATCGCCAGGTTAACAGGGGTACGTTGAGCAGAGCCGTGGCGATGCTAGAGCTGATCTTTCACGCGACGGTCCGTAACGTACGGAAATCGCATGGAAACGCCGTAATTGGGCTGTTGCTGAACATTTCGCAAACGGTGATTTTAGTAGCTGTTTTCTTTTTGATGTTCGACATCTTGGGAATGCGCGGCAGTGCGATCCGCGGGGACTTTTTGCTTTATGTGATGTCGGGCATTTTTATGTTTATGACGCATATCAAAGCGCTTGGGGCTGTTGTCGGCTCTGATGGGCCGACCTCGGCCATGATGAAACACGCGCCGATGAACACGATTATTGCAATTTTGTCTGCAGCTCTCGCCGCGCTTTACACGCAGATATTGTCAGCATCCGTGGTCTTGTACGTCTATCATGCCGCGTTCCAGCCGATCACGATCCACGATCCGGTCGGCATGATGGGCATGTTGCTTTTATCATGGGGTTCGGGTGTGGGCATCGGCATGATCATGCAGGCGGCCAAACCTTGGCAGCCCGAAGCCGTTGCTGTCATCGCACAGCTTTATCAGCGGGCCAATATGATCGCGAGCGGTAAGATGTTCGTGGCCAATACCATGCCGGGCTCGAAGTTGAAGTTGTTTGATTGGAACCCGTTGTTTCACACGATTGATCAGGGGCGCGGCTATATTTTCCTAAACTACCACCCGCATTACAGCAGCATCGGCTATCCCATCAAAGTGATGCTGGTCTGTATTTTGATTGGCCTGATGGCAGAATTCTACACCCGCAAATACGTCTCGGTCTCGTGGGGCGCCGGGCAGTGAGGCTGCTTTACTGGCTTGTGTTGGGTATGATCTTTGGCATTGGCGGCATTATGCGCGCGCTGTTGCGCAGGTTGATATGGCGGTTGGCGTTGA